>CAZHIT010000077.1:10028-10323 GCA_964533125.1 uncultured Candidatus Sumerlaeota bacterium | reverse complement strand
CCCCGAGCTTTTGGGCCGTCCCCACCACCGGGGCTGCTGGGTTATCCGAAAACACACCGACGACCTCAAAGGGTGCGCCCTCCCAGGTCCGCTCCAGTTCCTGCTGCAGTTCCCAGACCTTCCACAGGGTGTTGCCCGAGCCGGAAGCATAGCCGAAGACCCGCAGTTTCCCCCGAAAAGGATTGTGTAAGGGAATGATCATAACTTTCCTCCTCTGTCCGCTTCGGCTCCAACTGCCATTCAGCGGCAAGCATCCCATCGACGACAAGGCGCTGGCCAGCCATCACGAGGTTTC
>CAZHIT010000077.1:0-10018 GCA_964533125.1 uncultured Candidatus Sumerlaeota bacterium | reverse complement strand
CCTTCCGGTTCGGTGCCGGATGATAAGAAGATCAGTGCATTACACGAAGCGGTAAATCGCCTCCGCCAGCTTAAAGGTTTTATCCTGGCTGACCCGCTCAATCACCGCCGCCGCGTCCTTCGTCCCGACCGCCGCCAGGGCCTCGAGCGCCAAAAGACGCCGGTAACTGTAGAGCGGATAGGTGCTGTACACATCATACATCCCCGTCTCGGTGCCGGACGGGTGGTATAAGCTCAGGGTGCCCTTCCGGATCGCTTCCCCGTAGGCGTGGACCGTTAGGGCCATCTTACCCCCGAGGGCTTTCATTCCGTGCAGCCCGACGTCCAGCGGGAGCACCGCGGTCGTCTCCCCCGGGGCGAGTTCGCCCTGGGAGCAGCGGCAAAGCCTGGCCGTCTGGGCATCGGGGCGTTCTTCCACCCGATACTTGGTTTCCCCGATCTGACCCCGGTAGACGCCAACAACTCCCCAGGAGCCGTGGTCGTGGATCGGATATGGTCTATAGGGCTCCCAAATGAACAACTGCAAGGAAAACTTCCGGTCCGGGTCCCGGTACAGGCTGACCCCATTTAAATCCGTCGGCAGAAATGCTTCCGGGACCTGGCTTTCGGCGACCGCCGCCAGGGCTTCGGTCAAAAAATTTGGATTAAGCAACAGACGGCGCAGGACTGGCTGGCCCGCCACGATCTTATCGGCGTAGGCCCCGGCCCCGGCCGCGATAGCCTTGAAGGCTGGGATAAACTCAGCTAAGCTTAAGGCCTCGATTTTTTCTCCATCTCCTCTCTTGACCAGCTCCCCCAGCGCCGGAAATGGTTCCAAATCCGGTAGGCGGGGTCTTCCGGGTTTTCGGCCAGAGCCGTTGCTTCGTCTAAGTACCGACGGACCGACCGCCCGGTCTGGTACAACTCCCGGTCCTGCCCCACCGGACACACCTTAGTGCAGGTCCCACAGGGGTAGCAGCGCCGCCGGGTCAGTTCCTCCGCCCAGTCCATGCAGGCCATTTTGTCAAAATCGGCCTGCAGACGGTCTGGGCGGGGGTGCAGGGCACCGGCGGGGCAGCAGCGGGCGCAGGTACGGCAGTTAATGCACAATTCTTTTGTTACCATTGGCGATGCCGGCAGATCGGCGCCGGTCAGCACCGAAACCAAGCGTACCCGCGGCCCAAACTCCGGGGTCAGGAGGACGCCGTTTAGGCCGACGGTGCCCAGGCCAGCGTATTTGCCGGCGTAGACATGGGAAAAGGCCGCCGCCGGTTTGTCTTTCAGGATTTTAATACTGCCATACCCATCCCGGGGAAAGGCGATCGCCGGGACCCCGCTCCGACCCAAAAACCGGGTGAGCTGGTAGGCCAGGTTATCCAGTTCCCGGTTCACCGTGTTATACAGCTCCATGTGGGCAGCCGAAGGCGTCGTCTCCACGATGGGGAGCGGCATCCCCAGACCGAACACCACCACCGAACGCGCCAGGGGGAAAATCGCCCGGGGCCGGAAGTCGGCCGGCACATCCCCATACTCATCCCAGCGCTCTACCGGCGCAAAACCGACTATATCAACGCCCCGCTCCCGGAGGAAAGCTTCAATCCGTGCACCCAATTCTGCTTCTTTTTCGCCCATAGACCTGACCCCCTTCCCCGCCGCCACCCTGGCCGGCAGCCTGAGCCGCTAAGATTATCCCTTCCCGCAGAGGAAAAGCCTCCCGGCCGCCGGGAGGCTTTTGGCCGCTAACCGCAGGTTAGACACACAGCGCCGCGATTTGCGCCTTGGCGTCCGCCATCAGATGGTCGCCGTGGCTGAGGATAGCCCGCTCAAAGGGATGACCGAGCAGAATCCGGACATTATAGTTGGCCTTCTCGACATCAGCGGAGAAGCGCGGCGGCGGGGTGGACAAGCGGTCCCCGAAGGGCCCGGCGCCAAAGACGCAGTCCCCGCCGATGAGGGTGCCCTCGTCTTCGAGCAGCAGGGCGATGTTACCCGGCGTATGCCCCGGGACATGGATTACTTTCAGGCCGGGCACCACTTCTTTCCCATCGGTCAACTTCCGCTGGACCGGCACGTTGATGCCGGCCACCTCGTCTTCGTGGGCGGCAACCGGCAAATCCGGCAGCGCGGCCACGACCTTGGGCAAACCGCCGGTGTGGTCGCCGTGGCGGTGGGTAATGACCAGGAGGACCGGGTTTAGCGGTCGGATCGTTTCGATAAAGTCGGGGGCCGTGGCTTCCATCCCGGCGTCCACGATCACCGTCCCCGCTGCGGTCGCCACCGCAAAGGCCCGGTAAATGGAGTTGTTCGCCGGCACCTGAATCTCGGTCACCTTAGGCGTTACCTGAACCGTGTTAAGCATCTTATCGTTCCCTCCCGCACGCCTATTTTTTCTTGCTACTTCTGATTATTCGCGGTCGGCGGCCGTTTCCCTTCGCCTCCTGGCCATAATTTCCCAAACTAACCCGGTGGCAGCAGAGCTAAACCGTATGGCCGCTGTCCCGCAGCGCATCCAGGGCCGCCGAGAGTTGCCCCCCCGGCACCAGCAGGTAGTCGGTATCGTAGGTGGAGAGGGCAAAGATACTGACCCCAGCAGCGGCCAGCGTGCCGGACAACGCCGCCAGGATGCCCACCAGCGAAAAATCAAGCGGCCCGGCTACTTTCAGCGCCCGCCACCCACCGGCCGCCTGAACCCCCGGCGGCACCAGATGGGCGGCGCAGACCACCGATAGCTCTTCGGCGGTCCGTGTTATTGAGACAAAGGGACCGCCCTCCGCCCAGGCGGGCCAGGGCGACCCGGCCGGCAGGCGGCAGACGGCGTATCCGCCAGACAAAACTTCAAGCATCATCCTGACCGCTCCCTTCCCGCTGTGTATTGACATACATCGTACGGGTTACCGTTTCTCAAACCGCTTGTACTTGCTCTGGTCCGCCGGCAAGCCTATCGGCCGAAAGTCGAAGACCGGCCAGACCCCGTCGATGCCCAACTCCCCCAGTTCCTGATTTAACCGCGCCTGCAAAGCCGCCTGCACCTGCGCCGTATCCCCACCGGCGAGCAGGTCCAGAGTAATGGTCAGATTCTCCCCGGCCTGCACCACCTTAAACTCCCGGATCGCTTCGCTCGCGGTAATAATCCAGCGGCTGAACAGGTCCGGGAACACCGGCTGCCGCCGGCCCAAGCGGTTGGTGAAATGCAGAACATCGTCCTGCCGCCCGAGCACCGCCTGCACCATCCTAAACCTGCTGCCGCAGGGACAGGGCTCGCCCAGCACGATCAGATCGTTCATCTCGTACCGGATAAGCGGCTGCACCCGGTTGACCAGGTTCGTGACCAAGAGCTTAGCCGCCTGCCCGGGCTGTTCTACCGGGCGCTGATCCGCATCGAAAAGCTCCGCCAGAACCAGATCTTCGTTCAGATGCAGGTTACCGTAGCGGCAGGAACTGGCGATCTGCCCTTCGCTCGCCTGGTAAATCTGGATGACCGGAGCGCCAAAAACCCGGCTAAGCATCGCCCGGTCCGCCGCGGTCAGGACTTCGGCGTAGGTAACGATAATCCCCGGCTTTACCCGGATTTGGCCGGCCACAGGCAGCAGCACCCGTAGCAGGCTAGGCGGCGCCATGAGGACGTTGCTCAGCTCGCGGTTGAGGGTTTGGATGATTGCGTCCGGCTCAGTCATGGTACTGAGGTACTTCAGCCGGATCCCGGGGGCGTTGATGTCCTGAAACCCCTGGCTGAAGACACGCAGCAAAAAGAGAATCCGAAAAGGGAACAGCCGGAGCGGGATCCCGCTCCGGGCTAGGAAGACGAAGGGCAGGCGCCGGGTCAAATCCTTCGGGGTAACATAGATCCCCTTGCTGCCGCTGGTGCCGCTGGATAGGCCGACGACGTATTGACCCTGGTAGTAGCCGGTATAGTCCCGGGCCAGCTCTTTCCCGACGGCGTAAGCGGACACCTCCGCCAGTTTCAGACGACGGGTGTTAAGTTCGTCGAAATTGTCCATCATAATCTGTTTGTTGATTGTGGGCAAAGCCGCGAAAGCGGTCAGCGAATCAATGGTTCGGCCGGCGTACAGGCGGCGGTAAAACGGACTGTGTTGCCGGGCATAACCCGTCAAGTTCTGTACCGCCCGCAATTGGTAGCCCGCAATCGCGGCCTGATCAAAGTGCCGGAAATGGTGGATCAGGGCCCGGTAGTCAGCGATGCCTTGGATCAAGCCCACGGGTATCCCCCCAGCCTGGCCCCTTTAGTGCTGCGGCCGACCGCCTGGGCATAAGCGTACTCCAGGCCATAACGGTACCGGCGTTTCTCCCAGGCGATCAGCCCCACTCCCCAGAGCAGGGCCAGGGCGAAGCCGTACAGCAGGGACTGGTTTATCGAAAAAGCAACCCCCGGATAAATCAAACGGATAACCCGGTAGACCGCCGCGCTCACCACGCTCTCCCAGAAGAACACCGTAAGACCAGCCACCCCGAACCGGGCGAAAAATCGGGAGAGCCCAACCGGGCCCCGGCCGTCCCCCCGGACGTCGTACCAGTGGACAAAGCCGGCCGTGATCAAGGTAAACAGCCCAAGCTGGGCCAGCATAATGGCGTACCACTTACCGTCGATGCTTCGCTCCAGCATCGTGTCCGGCAGAATCACATAGGCCGCGATCCCGGCCGTGAGGAGCGGCAAAGCCACCGGCAGCACCCGCCGCAGCAGGCGGCGCGGGTCGCCGTGCCGGATTAAGGCCCCAAGCCACATCCCCATGATGCCAAAGGCCAGGTAGGGGAAAATCGGGTTATTCTTGTTGACCAGCCAGTTCAACGCCAGGACCTCCGGCCACCGGCCAGCCGCGAGCGCCGCCAGATAACGGTCGTAGAGCGGGATGCGCACCAAAGAGACCAGGAAAAACGCCAACCCCAGGCCCAGATAGACCCCGGCCAGCCGCAGCGGTGAGCGTACCCGCCGGCTGACCGCCCAGGCCACAAGAGCGCCGAGCAGGGCGTTTAAACCCAGCATGACCAAGCTATCCACATAGAGTAAGCGGTCACGGCTGATGCCTGACCGGGCCGAGTGGCGGATTAAGTCCACCAGCACGCTGTTGTCGAAGGTCTGGCGGGTAAAATCGGACAAACCCGGCCCGGTGAACAAAAAGTAGAGATAGGCAACCGCCAGCAAAAACAAGCCGGCGGTCAGTTGATGTCGCAAAATTTCAGCGGGCGGTCTGTTCGCCTCCCGGCGGTTTTCCCATTGCAGGGTGTGCACTAAACCGGAGATCACCGCAAACAGGCCAGCGAACATCAGCAGGAGGCCGATAACGGTGACTACCGGCGGCGGGTTGGCCAGATCCAAAGTGAACAGTCCGTCGTAATAATAAAAGGCCGAATGTAAGCCCACTACCCCAAAAATGCCGATACCGCGCAGGACATCCAGGCCCACCAAATGCTTTTTCACGCGATCCCTCTCCTCCCCCTGACTGGGCTTTCCCCTAGTTTGCCCCGCCGTGGCGGTCTTATCCCCACGGGAGAGGGGAACCCCCTTCCCGGTTTAGCTCTCATCGATGGCGAGGATGGTGTGCAGCAAAACCTCCGCCCCCCGTCCCACCGCTTCCCAATCCGTCCACTCCTGGGGGGAATGGCTGATGCCGCCCCGGCTGGGTACAAAGAGCATGGCCGTGGGCGTGATGTACGACATCGAGACGGCGTCGTGCCCGGCCGCGCTGGGCATCACCTGGTGTTCGACCGAGAGGTTGCGGCAAGCCAGGCGAATCTTCTCGAGAATTCCCGGGTGCAGGCGCACCGGCTCCTTTTCGGAGATCTTCCGAAACTCGACCCCGCCCAGGGTCTTCGCCAGCTGTTTTAGCCGCTCCAGCACCATAACCGGGCTCCAGGCGCTGATGTCCCGCAGTTCCACCGTAAAGTGTACCTCGCCGGGGATGACATTGATGACGTTTGGCTGCACCTGGATACTCCCGACCGTCCCGACCAGTTCGTCGCTTTCTTCCATGGTGTACTCCTGCACCGCCTGGATCAGGCGGGCGGCTTTCACCAGGGCATCGTTCCGGCGGCTCATCGGGGTGGAGCCAGCGTGGTTGGCTTCGCCGCGCACCACCACCTCGTAGCGGTAGATGCCGACGATGCCGTAGACCAAGCCGATAGGCACCCGCTTTTCTTCGAGGACCCCGCCCTGCTCCACATGCAGTTCGACAAACGCCTTCAGGGTGGCCGGGGAGCGTTTGGCCAGGTTTAACTCCGCCGCCGGCAGCCCGTACGCCTGCAGGTTCGCCGCGAGCGCCGTTTTTTCCCAGTCCGAAAGGGTCTCCGTCCGGACGAGACCCGCCATCGCCCGGCTGCCGAAGGTGCCGCCAAGACTGCTGCCCTCCTCCGCCGCGAACACCGCCACCTCCAGCGGATGGCGGAGTTCCAGGGAGTTTTCCTGCAGCGCCCGGATGCTCTCGATCCCGGCCAGCACCCCGAGCGCCCCGTCGAAGATCCCGCCGTTTGGGACGGTATCAATGTGCGAGCCGACCATAATCGCCGGTAAGCTGTCGTTTAACCCGGGGTAGCGGCCGATCAGGTTGCCAGCGGCGTCCTGATCGACGGTGCACCCGGCCGCTTCCAGGCGGCCGATTACGTACTCCCGCCCCCGGAGGTCTGCGGGGGTAAAAGCGACCCGGGAAACCCCGCCATCCGGCGTCCGGCCGATTTCCCCCAGGGTCAGCAGGTCCTGCTGCAGCCGCTCCACATTGATCCGCATCCCGTTCCCCCCTCCAAAATCGCCGGAGCACCGCCGCCAAAGGGGTGCCCCGCCTAAACTCTCTCTGCCTGACCTTAAACTCAAAAGAAGTCTCAGGCCTGATTTCTTTTGTACAGTAGCAGCAAACCGTCCAGGGTCAGGTACGGGTTCACTTCCTTAATCGTTTCGGTCTCGGCGCTGATCAGGTCAGAGAGCCCCCCGGTGGCCACCACGAAGGGATCGCCGCCCATTTCGGCCTTAAACCGGCGGACCATGGCGTCCACCAGACCGGCGTACCCGAAAATAATCCCCGACTGCATACTGCTCACGGTATTGCGCCCGATCGCCGTCTTCGGTTTCACTAGTTCGATCCGGGGCAGTTTGGCCGCCCGCTGGAACAGGGCTTCGGTTGCGATCCCGATACCGGGTACGATCGCCCCGCCCAGGTAGTCGCCTTCCCGGCTGATGGCGCAGAACGTGGTGGCCGTGCCGAAATCGACCACGATTACCGGCCCGCCGTATTTTTCGATAGCGGCCACGGCATTGACGATCCGGTCCGCGCCCACTTCCTTCGGATTGTCGTACAAAATCTTCATCCCGGTCTTGATCCCCGGGCCGACGAGCAAGGGTTCGCAGCCGAAGTACTTGCGAACCATCCGCTCGATATTGTCCATCAGCGGCGGCACCACCGAAGAAATCACCACTGCCCGCACCGCGCCTGAGTCCAGGTTCTCGCAGCTAAAGAGGGTCTTGAGCATCATGCCGTACTCATCCGCGGTCTGCTGGCGGTTTGTCGAAAGACGCCAATGAGCCAAAATCCTGTCTTCCCGGTAGACCCCAATGACGATATTGCTGTTGCCGATATCCAGCACCAAAATCACGGTCTGCACCGCCCTTCCCAATTTACCCCCTAGATCACGCGCAACCCAGATCCCGCGCCGACGGAATCCCCGGCAGCCCATCCGCCGCCTTTATTGCCCGCAACACCGCGCCCTCCAGCGCCTCTGCCGCGAGCGCCCCGACCGTAGTCACATCGGCGGATACTTCCCCGCCGGCCAGGGCGAACACCACATCGCCGTCGAACTGGGTGTGGACGGGTCGAATCGAGCGGGCGAGGCCATTGTGGGCCATCTGGGCCACTTTGTTGGTACCTTCCTTGGTTAGCTGCGCGTTCGTCGCCACCACCGCAAGCGTCGTGTTGGCCGCCGCAAAGCCGCCCCGGACCCCGGCCGCCTTCAACAGTTCCGTGGTCCCGGGAAGCTCCATAGTCTCCGGCCGCCTTGCTCCCGCCAAAATCTTTCCGGTCGACCCGTCCACGACATCCCCAAAGGCATTGACCGCCACGATAGCGCCGACGACCAGGCCACTCGCGAGGCCGATACTCGTGCTGCCGAGGCCACCCTTCATCCAGCCGTCCGTGCCAAAAAACTTGCCCACCGTGGCCCCGGTCCCGGCGCCGGCATTGCCTTCCGGCAGAGAACCGGCCACCGCCATCTGGCAGGCTTTGTACCCCATCGCCCGGTCCGGCCGGACCCGGTAATCCCCCGCTGCCAAATCAAACAGCACGGCGGCTGGGACGATCGGCACCCGGGTTAGGCCGGCATCAAAGCCAACTTGCCGCTCTTCCAGGTACTGCATCACCCCGGTCGCCGCGTCCAGGCCAAAGGCGCTGCCCCCGGCCAAAACGATGGCGTGTACCCGCTCCACCAGGTGCATCGGGCGCAGCAGATCCGTCTCGCGGGTACCCGGCGCGGCGCCCCGCACGTCCACCCCGCCGATCATGCCATCTCCGGCCAGAACCACGGTGCAACCGGTCAGCGCGGTCAGATCGGAGACGTGCCCGACCTTAATCCCCGGGACATCGGTAATATTGCCGTACATTGCCCCACCTCCCCACCCCAACCGGGATCTATGTCGGCTGGTAGCGCAGCGAAACCTCGCCGGCAGTGACCCGGACGATCGTACCGCCCTCGGTTGCTACCAGCAAAGCGCCGTCCGTATCGATGTCCACCGCCCGGCCGGTCAAGTCCCCTTGAGCGGTGATTACCCGGACCTCCCGCCCGAGGGTGGAAGAAAGCTGCCGCCATTCCGTCAAAACCGCCGCGGCTCCATGGTCAAACAGCGCAGTATACAAATCCTCCAGCTGCCGCAATAGCTCGCGTACCAGCGCCGCCCGGTCGATGCGCCGGCCCAAACCCGCCCGCAGCGAGGTAGCCGTTGCCCGCAGTTCGGGCGGAAAATCTTCTTCTTCGACGTTAACATTGAGCCCGATGCCGACCACCGCGTAATCAAGACGATGACCGGAAGTGGCGGCCTCGGTCAGGATGCCGCCGACCTTTTTCCCCTCTAGCTCGATGTCGTTCGGCCATTTGATCCGCGCAGGAAGCCCGGTTACGGCCGCAATCGCCCGGACCGCCCCCACCGCCGTCACGAGCGTGATGAGGGGGGTGACCGCCGTTTCGGCCTCCGGTCTGATGACAAGCGAGAGCCAGAGGCCGGCGCCGGCCGGCGACACCCAGGTCCGCCCCAGTCGTCCCCGGCCCTTAGTCTGGGTCTCCGCGACCACCAGCGTGCCGTGGACCGCGCCCGCCCGGGCCAGGGTGCGCGCGGCATCGTTCGTGGAGCCGACGGTGGGGAAATGGACCATCTGCCGCCCGCAGGCAACCGTTTTCAGGCCATTTTGGACTTCCTCCGGCAACAGCAAATCCGGCCGGCCGGTCAGACGATAACCCACCGGTCCGCCTTCGATCTCATATCCAAGCAGGCGTAATTCCTCAACCAGGGTTACCACCGTGGCCGGCGTCAGGCCCAGTTTGGCCGCAATCTCCACCGCCGGGTGGCCGTTAGGGGCCGGTTCAGACAGGCTCTGCAGCACGGCTGCTCTCACCCGGCCGCACCTCCCCGCTATCGGGCCGTTCCGGTTGGTTCGCCGTCTTGACTTCACCGATGCGCATGGTCAGGCTGAGTGGCTTAAACGCGTTCGTAAGACAGTCGAGGGAGATATAGTCCACCCCGGTCTTGGCGATCTCGCTGATCTTCTCGCCGTTGATTTCACCGGTGGCTTCCACAATCGCCTCCGAACCCACCCGCTGCACCACCTGGCGGATCAGTTCCGGGGCCAGGTTTGTCACCATGATAATGTCCACCTTGGCCTCCAAGGCTTCTTCCACCTGCTCGATGGTCTGGACCTCGACTTCAATCCGCATCGTGTGGGGGATGCTCTCCCGGGCCAGGGCCACCGCCGGTTTGATCCCCCCGGCCAGGCGCAGATGGTTTTCCTTAATCAGCACCGCGTCGTACAGGCCCCGCCGGTGGTTAAACCCGC
>CAZHIT010000076.1:4984-10389 GCA_964533125.1 uncultured Candidatus Sumerlaeota bacterium | reverse complement strand
TAAGTAAGTGGAGCAAATTGTTATCAAGCCTCCAGTGTAAGGACTTCGAGTTAAAAAACAGCGACAAAAACAGCGGGGTCCGGATATGCACAAAGGTGTTCAGCACCGACAGCTGCCCGACCGCGCCCAGCACGAAGAGGGGCAGCAAATACCGCCGGTACCCCCGGACGGAGGCCGCAATCGCCACAATCAGGGCCGGGTGGCCGATTAAAAATTCCTTGGTCCGGGGCCGGGCCAGCAGTAACTCCTCGAGCGAGGTACGGAACGACCATTCCACCGGGGAAATCGCCCCCACATCCCCCGAGCGCAGGAGGTAAATCGCTCCAACTGCCAGAGCCGCGCCGAAGAGCAGGAGACCCCGGAGGCTGATATGGCTGTCGAGACCTGCCCGCAGTTCCCGCCGCCAATCGGCTCCGCGCTCCCGGGCGTAGACGCTGCCCCAGAGCCAGGCTAAAATTACCAACAGGAGCGGGGCGACATAGAGCACCTTCACCCCGCGGAAAAACTCCAACTCCAGGATGTAGCGGACATTGCCCAGGAGCCCGGTCACGATGACCGCCCCGAGCAGGGTTACCGCCGTCGCGTTCAGCCAGAGGCGGAGGGCGAAAATGAGTTGAGCCAGGCGGTTTTTCGTCCGGCCGGCGGTCAGGTACGGGTTTTGCAGAACGGTCGCCACCGAGAGAGCCGCGAAGACTACCGCGCCCGCCACCGCCGCCGCCGTCCGCAGCAGTTCGATCTGCCCCAGCGCGCTCGCGATCCGGTAGACTATTGGCGTCAGCACCAGCGCGGTATAGACGAAGCGGTCGCTCACCCGCCCCAAATCCCGGAGCAGGAGAAGCCCCCCGGCAACGACGCCAGCAAGGAGCAGAATCAGCAGGCTCTCCGGGACGAAGTACGGGGTGAAGGGCGATGCCTGCCCCGTTTCAAACCCAGCCTGTGCCAAGGCGATCTTCAGGTCCCGGACATAGTTCAGGTTGCGCCAAACCTCCTCTTCCTCGCTGGTCGGCAGATAGAAGGGACGGAGGTAGAGCAGCCGAACATTATTCTCCTTCACCGAGGTGACCCAGCGCTCGATCATATCCTTTTCCCGGATGTTGTTGGTTTCCTTGCGGGAGATCTGGTACACCCGGACCGCCCGGTAGTTCGTTTGGGTCAGCAGCTGTTCCATCCCGGACAGCTTCACATAGCCCGGCAGGGTGCCCGAGGCCTGGATGAGGCCAAAGACGGCGTCCCGGGCATTCATCTCGCCCGCGGTCACCCCCAGATGCTGCGGGTACCCGAGGGCTTCCCGGCCCTCAAACAGCACAGCCGGGAGCGGCCCGGCGGCCCCAAGCTGCGCGAAGACATTGGTGATATAATCGGCCGTAACCAGGTCGTAGTCGCTGAACACCGGCACGATTGGCAGACCCGCCGCCTGGACCGCCGCGAGGTCACTCGCGGCAAAGCCCAGCCGCAGCTCCGCCGCACCATCCCGGTCCGCCGCCAGCACCAGCAGGGTTTTGCTGTTCAGGGTAAGTTCGCTGACCCGCGTCGGCCCCAGGCGCTGGCTGAACCGCTCTGCGAGCCAGGTGTGCAGGTCCGGATCAGCGGTTAGGATATAGGTATCGCCCGGCTTGACCCCGGCCGCTGATGCGTTGTCGCCGGTCAGTCGTAGATCGTCGATGAGCGTACTGCCAGTGACGGCAGTCACCCGGCCCTGGCCGATCAGGTCCGCCAGGTTCACTTCGCGCAACGCTACCGCCCCGAGACCGTTCTCTTTCAGCTTCTGCAGTAAATAGGACAGGTTGTACCGGCGCTCTGCCGCCCGGTCCCGCAGGTCGCTGTAATCCATCACTATCTGCACCGTCCGGGCCGCACTCTCGATGCGCATCCGGTTCGCCGCGAGGTACAGCCCGGCCAAAGCGGCCAAAAGCAAGATACAAGCAATGAGACGCTTACTGTCTTTCATCGCAACCTCCATACCAATCGTCGGTATTTACCGGCAGAACACCAAGGCCGATGCACTACTCCGACCACAGGCCCTTGCCCCGCCAAAATTTGCTGTAAATAAACCCGGCAAACTCCTGGACCAGGTGCCGGTCAAACTGGGCGCCGCTGCCCACGCCAAGCTCCTGAAGCGCCAGCTGCGTGCTCACTTCCCGGCGGTACGGCCGCTGGCTGGTCATGGCGTCGAAAGCATCCGCAATGGCGATGATCCGGGCGCCCAAGGGAATCGCCTCCCCCGCCAGCCGGTCGGGATAACCGGTCCCGTCCGGTCGCTCGTGGTGGGAGCGCAGCAGCGGCATCATGTCCGGGCAGAAGTCGAGGCCGGCCAAAATCCGGTAACTCAGCACCGGATGCACGCCTAAAAGCTGCCGTTCGGCTGGCGTCAGCGGTTCGGCCTTGGTCCGGGTTTCTAGGTCGAGGCCCAGCATGCCCAGGTCGTGCAGCAGGCTCGCGCATTGTAAATGCTCCCGCTCCTTGGCCGTGAGCCCTAAATAAACGGCAAAGCGGCCGGTAATCTTTTCTACCCGCAGCGCCTGCTTATAAATATCAACCCCGGTCTGGATCAGGAGGTTTAAGAGCGCGTAGACGATGTTCTTGCAGTCGATGAGCGAATCGGCCAGCTGCAGGTGCGGCAGCACCGTCAGCAGGTTGTCGGCGAGAAACTCGTGGTCGCCGGGCGTAACGGCGCCGGCGGCAAGGCCAGCGAAGGCATCGGAGAAGACGATATCCGCCAGTTTTTTGTCTTTGATCTTCAGTACATATTCCGCCAACGCCGCTCCACCCCCTTCCCGGCCGCGCTGCCCGCATACCAGAGCGGCAGACAGCGGTATTTATATATATTGTTCTCCCTTTCGGCAATAAATCCTCTCCCGGGCGGTAAAAGCATCCCTCCAAACAAAGGGCCATCGCTCGTACCGAGCAATGGCCGCCATAAGAGTAACGGTTATGCTGCCCAAGACTGAGCTAATTCGTGGTGATTACCACATTAAACGAAGCATCATCCCAAGTCACATTCGCCCCCAGCGCTTCGCCCGAAAAACGGAGCGGAATCATCGTCCGGCTGTTGAGAATTACGGGCACCACATCCATGGTCAGGGTGGTATTGTTGCGGTACGCCTTTAGGTCGCCGATGGTCAGCACCACGGTGTTCCCGTTCAGCCGGGCGGTTATCTTTGGCTTGGTGGGGTTGCTGTCGTCGTACTCGACCGTCGCCCCCAAAGCTTCAAACAGAGCCCGGAAGGGAATCATAACCCGGCTGTTGGCAGTGTACGGATGAACATCGGTGAAATTGAGGTACTTGCCGTTGATGCGCACCAGCGGGCGCTGGGCGGTGCCTTTGCGGTCGGGATCGGGGGTTACGGGGGCGGCGGCGGTGGTGAAGGAGAAGGTCTGGCTGGTGATCGCGTTCCCGGAGGAATCCTTAACCCCATTAGACACAGAGAGATTATACCTGGTCCCCGCCGCGAGCGGGCTATCGGGGTTTAAGCTCACCGTCCGGGTGGAAGAATCGTAGCTGAGCACGGCCGATACCTTGGTCGCGGAGCCGTCCTTATGGAGGAAGATGTTGGCCGACGTGATGGTGGGCGCCTGCATCGCCTTTGAGAACTTGAAGCTGATGGTTTTATCCACACTCACATTCTTCGCCTGATCCGCCGGGTCAAGCGAACTGATGGTTGCCAAGTCAGCCGCCGTTCGAAAGGTCCAGACCGCTTCCGCGATGGCGACATCATCCTGGTCTTCCACATCGTCGGTAATGGTGACCGTGTATTCGGTATCCGGCAGCAGCGGGTTATCCGGCGTTAGGGTCGCGGTCCGCTCCGAGGAATCGTAATCCACGTCCGCAGCGATCTTGGTCGAAGAACCCTTCTTCTTCAGGTAGAAAGATGAAGTGCCGATGGTGGAGGAGGTCATGGCCGAGGCGAACTCCACCGTAATCGTCCCGTCGATCGGGAAACCGGTCCCGCCCTCCGCCGGGTCGCGGCTGACCAGGTGCGGGTAGTCGTCGTCCATCGTCGTGAAGGTCCATTCCGTCGCTTCGAGTGCGTAGCCGTCCTCGTCCTCGATATCATCGGTCAAATGGACTTCGTACTCCGTATCGTAGGCCAGGTTGGCCTTCGGGGTGAGGGTGACGGTCCGGTCGTCCTCATCCCAGGTGAGCGTCGTGCTGATCTTGGTGCTGGAGCCCTCCTTGGTCAGGTACACACTGCTACTGTCGAGGGTATCCCAGTCGATGTCATCGGTGAACTCAAAGGTGATCCTGGTGTCCACGGGCACATCCTCATCCCCGTCATCCGGGTCCATATCCGTCGCCTGGATATCATTGACCCCGGTCGTGAACTTCCAGTCCGTTTTGGCGACCGCCACCCCGTCCGTATCCTTGACGCCGGTAGTCACATGGACATAATAGACGGTGTTGGGGAGCAGGTCGGCGGACGGGTTTAAGGTAACCGTCTGGGACGAACTGCTGTAGCTCACCAGGGCGCCGAGTTTGGTGGTAGAGGTGCCCTTGGTCAGATACACGGTCGAAGTGGTCACCGTCGACGCAGTCAGAGCCTTGGAGAACTTGATTTTAACCGACTGGTCCACATCCACCCCGGTCTCATTCGCGTCCGGGTCCCGGTCGGTTATCGTCGGGGTTGGCGAAGCCTCGGTCGTGAAATAACGGCTGAAGGCCGCAAGATATCGACCGTTTTCATCTTTAAATTTACTGCCGTCGATGACAAAGTAATAGATGGTGTTGTACTCCAGCTTCGTCCCGGTGGGTAGAGCGCCCTTGATTACGTACTTCCCGTCGACCTCAGCTCCCGCCCAGGAGACGGGGGCATAAGTACTGCCGGAAGAACCGCGCCGAAGCTTGATGCTGCCGATATTGCTGAGGAAGGACGCCGCGTCCAGGGGGCGGTCGATCATAATCTCAAAATCGCTGTCGACGCTGACCCCGGTCGCCCGGTCACCCGGCGTCGTGGCCAGAACACTCGGCGCGACAGTAAGATTGGGGACAGTACTGAAACTCCATGTGGATGCAGCAGCGATCGCGTTCCCGGCCGCATCGGTAATCCCGCCTGCTTTGAGGTTAACGGTGTAGACGGTGCTGTAGGCCAGATTTGCGTTAGGGTTCAGGGTGACCGTCTTGTGGTCAGCACCTAAACTAGCGACCGCCGCAGTCGACGGGGTAAGGTAGATGTTGGCGCTGGTCACCGATGCGACGTCCAAAGGTTCGCTGAACTCAACGGTGACCGACGAGTCAACCGACACGCTGTAAGCATCCACAGCCGGCGTACGGAGTGCGACCTGAGGCGGCGTGTTATCCACTGCCCCCAGGGTCAGATCAAAGGCCATGGTATCCAGGGGATCGGTCTCTGCGCCTGCGCCATCCACGCCAAACAAGGTGAAAGTAACTTCATAGGTCCGGTTGGCCC
>CAZHIT010000076.1:0-4974 GCA_964533125.1 uncultured Candidatus Sumerlaeota bacterium | reverse complement strand
CCAGAGCCGGTAATACCATTCTTAACGCTCTTGTAGTACCCACCACCCTCTACTTCCAACTGCAGACGATAACCGGTGTACCCACCCAGGGTATAGCCGGCGTTGAAGGTGAACTCGAGGTCCTTCAGGGCGGCGATGGTCAGGCCATCTGCCGCGAGCGCTTCCACATCAAGGTGCGCTTCACCATTGACCGCCACCCCGGTAAGCGCCGGCGGGTCGATCGCAGCGACAGCCCCCATTGGCACCCCGCCAACCAACAAAGCCAACGTCAGCAGTATAGCAATCAGCTGGTTAGACCGAAACTTAGTACTCATGTCCTAATCCCCCATTCCTGTTTGTGCTAAACAACATCCTAAAACCGGGAGCCGGCGGAGCTGCGGCCGGCTCACTGTCCGCAGCGGTATAGACGAGGGGAATTCCCCTTTTGTTTCCTATTTTAGCATGATTTCGCGGTTTGGGGGAGATGGGTACGAAGAATATCTGCCTTGGACGCTCCAGGGGGCAATACTTTGCTGCCAAACCAGCAGACGCCCGTGACCTTTGACCTGGCCTCAGACCCTATCACCCCGGTAGAAATCCCGTGATCATGAAGGCGCTTCCCGCGAGCTGATCTTATCCCGCCTGGACGTAGAAGAAGGCCCCCCATTGCTGGGGGGCCTTCCGAGGGATCAGTTATTTGGTGAGGGTGATGGCCTGGGTCCCAAAGTTGTAGTCAACATAGAAGCCGAAGGCTTCGCCAACGAACCGGAGTCCAACTACGAACCGGCCGTTAACAATCTTAGCCACCGCATCCATGGTAACCTGAGCACCGTTGACCATCGCTTTGTCAGAGCCTTCGGTGATCACAACCACGTTGTCGCCCAGTTTGTAGGTCGCGCTCTTGGTCGCATCGCTCCACTCGACATAGGCGCCGAGGGCTTCGCCGAGGTAACGGAACGGAACGAAGGTCCGGCCGTTTTCGGCAAACGGGGCGACATCGAGGCTACCCATCGCGCCATTGGCTACCGCGGTCTTGTTGCCAAGCTGCAGTTGGATCTTCGCGCTGCCGCTGGTGGCGCCGCTCAGAACCGCCTGGAATTTGCCTTCCGCGAACTCATCTTCAATGTCGGTTTCGACTTTGGCTTTGATGGTGCCGGTTCCGCTGGGTTTCAGCACGAACACCACTTTACCAGCATCGTCGGTTTCACTTTCAGCCGATACGCCGCCGCCGCTGATAACAACCATTTTGTCAGCCAACGCCACACCGTTGGCGTCTTTGACTTCGATGGTCACGGTCGTGGTGGTGTCAACCTGAATCTTATCCGGGGTCGCTTTGATGCTCATGGGTTTGATGGCGTAGGTACCAGCGTCAACCCAAGTGACTTTTCCGTCGAAGGAAACTTCGAAGGACAGTTCCGGATCGTCGTCGTCGTTATCCTCATCGTCATAGGCGAGGATATCGATTTCCAAACCGTCTTCGGAAACGGCTACTTCGTGCTCGCCGTCAGCGTCTTTGGCCCCGCCGTTGATTTCCATAAAGGAACCGGAGGTGCTGATCTTGACGTCGGCATCGATTTCGCTGTCATCTCTCGGGTCGATAACTTTGATAACCAGTTCTTGTTCCATGGAATCGGTGAAGGCGTCGCCGTCAAAGCCCAATTCCACTTTGGGGTCAACGACCGTCAGGGTAGCCCGGCCGATGAGGGAACCGTCTTTGCTGGAGAAGATCACTTCGTACTCGCCGGCTTCGTCCATCACAAAGTCGTCCAGAGTGTAGACTTCGTCGTCCTTGTCAATGTCAGCTGCAGCAACCTTGTCGCCGTCAACCTTGATGACAATGTCGGCTACAGCGTCTTTGATATAGTCGCCGTCCGCATCTTTGACGGTGATGTCGATGTCTTCTTTCAGGCCGGTGACGATGGTATCGGAATCGAGTTCCACATCGTACACTTCTTCACCGTAAACTTCGAAGCTGGTGTAGGCCATCAGTTTGCCATTGAGGTCTTCTACCCGGACATAGACTTTGGCCGCTTCGGAGAAACGCAATTTTTCCGCGTAGGTGCCGTTATTGATGTTGGTCTCCGATGCATCAAAGATATCCGGGTCGAAATCTTCCCAATCACCGTCGTCATCGTACTCGATGCCGTCGATGGCTGCACCAGCATTGTCAGTGAAAGTAATCGCTGCGTTGTTAACGGCCTTGCCGGAGGCATTCGTAACCACAGCTTTGAAGTCATAGGCTTTGTCGATTTCGTAGCTTTCCGGTGTCACAACGACCGACCAGGTATCCACTTCGATTTCCTTGGTCACGGTCTCTTTCGAACCGTCGTGGAAAGTCGCGGTGACTTTTACGGTGATGATGCCACCCATTTCGGGCTCCAGGTCAAACTGCCAGCCGACAGCAGCCAAGTCATCATCTTCGTCGAGGTCAACACCGCAGCCGGTGATCTCAAATTCGAGTTTTTTAATGCCGTCGTTGGTTGCATCAGTGTCTTTGCTCAGGTCATCGTTGCCTTCGCTGTCCCAGACGTCGACGGTAACCGTAGTCGCAGCACCGGCGACATAATCGGTAACCCCGATTTCGTCGTCAGACAGGGAGACATTGAGCGCGGCGGCGGTGGCAACCTTGTAGGAAGCACTGCCGGTGTAGTCCCAGGCCGCTTCTTCGATGTCATCGGCTTCGGCCAGATCGGCCAGGGCCGGGGTCACGCCGGAATCGGGATCTTCCCAATAGACCTTAATCTTGGCAGTGCCGGTCTTGGTGTAGATGGCTTTGAAGGTTACTTCGCCTTTGAGATCGGTGGTGCCGTACATGGCGTCTTTTTCGGTGAAGGCAACGATGCCGGCATCACCGCCGATGACGAAGTCCCCAGCGCCGGTTTTAATGGTAACGCCGCTAATCGCGACCACGGCATCTTTGAGGACGTCGCCGTCTGCATCTTTCACGGTAACTTTGATGGTGTCGGCGACGTTGGTTTTGACGGTATCCTTGTCGACTTTGACTTTCAGATCGGCTTTACCGGTGACCTTACCGGCAGCGTAAGCCAGGTCAGAAGTGGACAAACCGAAAGCGTATTCGGCCGCATCGTCAAAGGTAGCAACGAGAGCGAATTTACCGGTGGAAGCGGTTTTGGCTTTGGCCAGAGCAACCGCAGCGGGAGCAATGTACTCATCGTCATCGCCGGCGAAGATGTCATCGCCGACAAAGAGCTCGACGCCAACATTGTCAACCTCATCGCCGCTGCCGTCTTTGACGGTACCGGTAATGACTACGGTTTCACCGTACTCGATGTCCACGGAATCCAGGGTGAAAACGTGCTTGGTAATCACTTTGTCAATATTGGTGGGCTCAGCTGCTTTCAGGGCTACGTAATCAAGGCCAGTGGCAACCGGGTCAGTGCTGACAGCGATATAATACTCCACGCCGTCGGCTTTGTCTGCATTAATCGGGACGGTTATGTAACCCGTGCTGCTGGTACCGTTGGAGACCGGAAGATCACCGACGAGCGCCGGTTCACCCTCAAACAAGGACCAATAAACCTTGTTTTTGTAGAGAGCGCCAGCGTCCTTAACGGTCACTTTCACCGTCGTTGCTTTGGCGGTATCAACGAAGGACTTGTCGAGCTTCAGGTCAAATCCGATTTCGTCGGCTGCGAACACCGGCAGAGCACCGAAGGTGCTGAGCAGCATCGCCAATGTCAGCAGAATAGCCAACAATTTCTTTTGCATTCGCGGAATTCCCTCCCTTAATTTTTCGTGCACGCGATCCTCCTGGCTGCTGAACGGGATCAAAAACAGACTCATTTCCTAGCTTCTGCCCATCCCCTCCCTTCGGAAATCTCATATGACTCCTTTAACCCTGTTAACCCTGCAATATGCTTGACACCCTCGGGCGCTGGCCCGGCCGGAAGCTTTGGTCCGGTTGCTGAAGGTGTGGTCGCCGGGAGTCAGTACGCCATGTACTTCGATACAAATTCAACGCAGGGAACGCAATTCCTTCCCTGCCGGACAACATTGTTAGAGGGAACTACTGGTGATTTTCCGGTAAAACCTGGCCTTTTTTCCGTATATCCCTATGCCGGAGGTCTGAGGGGTATGCGTGCGGCGGAGACCCCAGGGCATAAAGCGGACAGAATGGAGATTACATACAATTATAGCACGGGGTGGCTAGAGCGTCAATGAATTCCACGGAAAGACATTATCAGAATAATCCAATAATAACCGCCGGTCCGGCCCGGCAGCACCTGGGCATGGTCGGGGGTCCGGCTCGGATAATCGGTTACGGGGTTCGCCGCCGCCCGGCAGAACCCTCCCGAATGGGCGCGGATTTCTGCAAATTTCTGACAGGCAATGCGGGGAATAACCGTTGTACTATTTTGTCGCAGAGGATGGGAGATTTGTTCCGTTTTGAAAGAGAAAATGTTGAGTTTATTTAAACAATTTTATGGGGGATGGGGAGGTTAATGCAATACAATGGGCGCGGGAGGACGGAGCAGCGTGGGTTTGGATTGCCGCGTTGGCCTGCGGGCCTATCCGCAATGACGTAATCCATACACTGTCCGTGTAAACCGTTATCATGCTGGAGGGGAAACCGCCTTTAATGCAGGTTTTTTTATATTTATACGACAAAACCGGGGGAGCACCTGCCCCCGGCTCTGTCGTTTTTCAAATATATTGGATTTGGTCCGGGCGGGGCTTGGCCGAGGACATCCACCCGAGGGTTAAAACCCTCGGCTGTTTGGAGGAAAAGTCGGTTAAAACCGACTACGGGGAATACGAAACGGGGACATTCTCCCGAGGGTTAAAACCCTCGGCTATCTGGGGAGAAAGTCGGTTGAAACCGACTACGGGGGAACGGGTATGGGTGGAACCCGCTCAACCGAGGGTTATAACCCTCGGCTGTTTGGAGGAAAAGACGGTTGAAACCGACTGCGGGGGAACGAAACGGGGGGGGGCATTTGCCCGATGGTTAAAACCCTCGGCTATTTGGGGTAA
>CAZHIT010000075.1:6255-10507 GCA_964533125.1 uncultured Candidatus Sumerlaeota bacterium | reverse complement strand
CTGGGAGAGCTGGCGCCGGTCGCGCAGGACCACATTGCCAACATCGCCCACCCCTAGCCCGTCCACCAGTACCTTGCCGGCGGTCACCTTACCGGCGATGGCGGCGGATTCCTGGGTAAACTCGAGCGTATCGCCGATTTCCGCAATGAAGATATTCGCCCGGGGGATGCCCATCGCCTCGGCGATTTCGGCGTGCCGGACCAGATGCCGGTACTCCCCGTGCACGGGCACAAAGTACTTGGGGCGCACCAGGTTCAGCATCAGTTTCAGCTCTTCGCGGCTGGCGTGCCCGGAGACGTGCACCTCTGAGAGCGGTTCGTAAATCACTTCCGCCCCGCGGCGGAACAGGTGGTTGATGGTGCGGGCCACCAGTTTTTCGTTGCCCGGAATGGGCGTCGCCGCCAAAACCACCGTGTCGCCCGGGATAATGTCCACTTTTTTATGATCTGCCATAGCCATGCGGGTCAGAGCGGACATCGGTTCTCCCTGGGTGCCGGTAGAAATAATGACGACTTCATTTTTGGGCATTTGGTTCGCGACGTCGATATCGACCACCGTTCCGGCCGGATATTTTAAGTAGTTCAGCTCAGAGGCGATATTGACGACATCCACCATGCTCCGCCCAACGACGGCGACCTTGCGGCCGTGAGTCACCGCGGCATCTAACATCTGCTGGATGCGGTGCACATTCGAAGCAAAGGTGGCGACGATAATCCGGCCGCTCGCGGTCCGGAAAATGTCCGAAAGAGCTTGTCCGACCACCCGCTCGGATTTGGTGTACCCTGGCCGGTCCGCATTGGTGCTGTCCGACATGAGCACCAGAACGCCCTGGTCGCCCAGTTCGGCGAACTTGTGCAGGTCGATCACTTCCCGGTCGACGGGGGTTTGATCGAGTTTAAAATCCCCGCTGTGGACGATGGTGCCCACCGGGGTATGAATCCCTAACCCGACGGCATCCGCCACACTGTGATTGACCCGGATGAAATCGACGGTGAATACCCCGATTTTAACCGAGGCGCCCGACTTCACGACATTGAGGTTCGCCTCGTCTTCGCTGTAGCCGTGCTCCCGCAGCTTGGCCATCACCAATCCCAGGGTCAGCTTCGTTCCGTACACCGGCACCCGGATATCCCGGAGCAGGTAGGCCAGCGCCCCGATATGGTCCTCATGGCCGTGGGTAAGTACTACTCCCCGGACGCGGTCCTTGTTTTCCAGCAGGTAAGCCATATCCGGGATGACGATGTCAATGCCCAGAAGCTCCTCGTCCGGAAACGCGAGACCAACATCCACCACCAGTATGTCCTGGCCGTATTCGATCAGCGTCATGTTCTTGCCGATTTCGCCCAGTCCGCCCAGCGGTATAATGGTTAATTTGCCGTTTTTTTCTAGTGTCTTGGCCAAACGCCTATCATCTCCCTCTTCTGCCAATTCTCCGACCGTCGCAGCTATGACCAATATATTATACTACAACCGGCAAGGATTGGCAAGAAAAGAAGAATCAAGTCCCGGCATCGATGAGCCCTTTTAGTGCCGCCATATCCGCCGCCATCACCGGCTTCAGTTTTGGGTTATACAGCCCCGCCGCCGGGTGCAGCAGCGGGAAGACGATCCGTCCCTTGGTTTCGATCACCTGACCCCGGGCGGAGCCGATCGAGTATTCCTTCCCGACCAGAGCCTTTAACGCAAAATTACCCAACGGGCAGAGGATGCGGGGCTGGATGATACTGATCTGCTCGTTTAAATGAGCGGCACAGGCGCTGATTTCCCCCGCCTGGGGGTTGCGGTTCCCGGGCGGCCGGCACTTCAGGATACTGGTGATGAACACCTCTTCCCGCTTAATCCCCGCCCCGGCGAGCAGCGCATCCAGCAGCTTCCCGGCGGCGCCAACGAAGGGTTCCCCCGACTTATCCTCCTGCTGCCCCGGGGCTTCGCCCACGAACATCACCGCCGCCCGGGATGGACCCTTCCCAGGTACGGCCTGGGTCCGGGAGGCGCCAAGGGCACAGCCCTGACATTCCCGGATAGTTTGGTGCAAGCGCTCCAGTTCCATCTATCTCCCCCCTCTGACCGCTGCTGATCCCGTCTAAACCGACGCCGGTACCGGGTCCCGCTCCGGCGCCGTGAGTAATCCCAGGTCCCCCAGCACCGCCGCAATCGCTGCTTCCTCCGCCGGGGTTGCGCCGACTAAGGGCAGGCGCAGGCCACCCACGTCCATCCCGGTCAGGCGGAGCGCGGTTTTCACGGGGATGGGGTTGGTGGTGAGGAACATGGCCTTAAACAGCGGGAACAATTCCCGATGCCGGGCAGCAGCCAAAGCCGTATCCCCGGCCAGGTAGGCGCTGACCATCGCCTTAATCTGCCGGCCGGCGACATGGGCGGCCACGCTCACCACGCCTGCCCCTCCCACCGCCAATATCGGCAGGGTCAGGCTGTCGTCGCCGCTGTACACCCTAAGCCCGGGCCCGGCGGCGCGGATAATGGCTGAGGCCTGGTCCACACTGCCGCTTGCTTCCTTGACGGCGACAATGTTCGGAATGCGGGTCAGGCGGGCTATGGTCTCCGGCAGGATATTGGCGCTCGTCCGGCCGGGGACATTGTACACGATAACCGGCAGGTCGGTCGCCTCCGCTACGGCCTGGAAATGCCGGAACAGCCCCTCCTGGGGCGGTTTGTTGTAGTACGGCCCGACCAGCATAATCGCGTGCACCCCAAGGGTCGCCGCCTGCCGGGTCAGCTCAATCGAATGCGCCGTGGAGTTTGATCCGGTGCCGGCGACGACGGTCACCCGGTCCCCGGCGGCCGCCAGTACCGTCTCAAACAGCTTCAGCTTCTCTGCTTCGCTCAGCGTGGGCGATTCCCCGGTGGTGCCGCCTACAACCAGGCCGTCCGAACCGCTTGCCGCCAGGTGCCGGGCCAACGCCGCCGCCCGCGCATAATCCACCGCCAGGTGCCGGTCAAACGGCGTTACCATTGCCGTTAGTACACTGCCTAAATTTCTGCTCATATCTGCCTCTCCTCTCTGTCCAACCAAGGCCTTAGAGCCTAATCCAGCAGAGCCTCCAGGCCGTAAACCAAACCGCGCTGCTCCCTCACCTTCCGGAGCGCGAGCATGATGCCGGGGAGGAAGGATTCCCGCCCCAGCGAATCGTGCCGCAGGGTTAAAATTTCCCCCGGGCCCCCGAAAGCAACCTCATGGTGGGCCACCACCCCGGGCAGGCGCTGGCAGTGGATTGGGGTTCCGTCCACCTTCCCGCCGCGCACCCCGGTAATGGTCTCCTTGGAGCTGGTTCCCGGCGCTGGCGCGGTCCGCCCCCGGGCGATATAGTCGGCGATGAGGATGGCCGTCCCGGAGGGAGCGTCGGCCTTGCCGGGGTGGTGGCGCTCACTGATTTCCGCCGCCGGGAAGTACCGCGCCGCCTGGGCCGCAAACTGCATCAGGAGCACCGCGCCCAGGGCGAAGTTGGGTGCAACTACCACCCCGACTCCCTGCTTAATGGCCATCTGGTGGAACTCCGCCCGCTCCTCCGCCCGCAGGCCGGTGGTGCCGACTACCGCCGCCACCCTAAGCTTAAGCGCGGTCCGCAGGTTCGCGGCCACCGCATCCGGGTGGGTGAAATCCAGCAGCACATTCGCCCCACCGTTACGTAGAGCCGCTGCCAGGTCCCCCGTGACCGGGACGCCGTTGAGTTGACCGCCGGCCAGCAGCTCGCTGTCCGCCCCCAAGCTCTCGCGGTCCACCGCCCCTACCACCTGCATCGCCTTTTCCGCGCCCAGACCGCGGATAACCTCCCGCCCCATCTTGCCCGCCGCCCCGGCGACGACGATCCGGATACCATCCATCCTTTTTCCCCTCCCGGCTTGTCCGTATTTTCTTGCCAAAAAAGGGCAACCGGCGTCCGGTCACCCATTGTGCTTCCTATTGATTTTAGCCCCCGCAGAAAATAGTTTAGTGGATTTCGACGTCGCGGGCGTCGTGCTGCCGCATTATGGCGGCGGCATCGTTCACCTGGTCGCCCCGGGTGCGGACGACCGCAAGCGTCTTGCCGCTCTTCACCTGCTGCTCGTAGTGCTGGCTCCGCCCGGAGGGAATGCCCAGGTCGAGGAGTCCCCCGGCCACGCCGCCGGTAACCGCGCCCGTCAGTGCGGCCGCGAGCGGGCCTGCCGCTATCACCGGACCCAGTCCGGGAATGGTCAGGGCCCCGGCCCCCAGGAGCAGACCACCCAGGCCGCCGATGAGCGAACCGGTGCTGAT
>CAZHIT010000075.1:3168-6245 GCA_964533125.1 uncultured Candidatus Sumerlaeota bacterium | reverse complement strand
CGCCGACCGGGTCGTTCTGGCTTGAACTCATGGAGGAATCCTGGGCCGAACCGGAAGAACTACCGGTCATGCCGCTGTAGGCGCTCATCCCGGCGCTGCCGCTCATGCTGGCGCTCCCGGTCATCCCGGCGCTCCCGGAACTGCCGGAACCCGCGGAACTGCTGGAAGAACCCGAACGGCTGCCCTGAACGCCCGTGCCGGAAACCAGCGAAATCTCCTTGCGGTCAAGGCCCTCTTCGGTCAAACCGCGAATGGCGCTCTCCGCCTGGGTCTGGGACTGGAAAACCCCGATTACTGTTTTGGACATGCCAACTGCCTCCTTCGTATTACTCAAAGTGCCGCAGTTAGCATTCCCGCCCCGCTGCTCATTATTCAGACCTCAGCGCCGTCCGCGCGTCAGGTTAAATTTGCGTTCGGGCAATTCGACGATAATCACTTCCGGGCCGATGCGCTTCACCGCCGACCAAGGAATGGTGATTTCGCGCCGGTCACGAAACAGCTTGCCCAGCATCCCGCCCTTTTCCGGCAGGATAATCGCTTCAATCTCCCCCGTGGCGGCGTCAAAGGCCAGGTCCGAATCGCCGACCACCCCGAGGATTTCCCCGTCGCTGATATCGATAATCTCTTTCCCGTCGATCTCGCTTAAGCGCATCGTCCCGCCTCCCTTCCCTTATCCATATGAAGGGAAGGCTGGGAATATGAGATTTGATCGTCTTATGAGACCCGGCGCCACTCCCACTGTGCCGTCCTTATTCCACCGGAGCCGTCGGAGCCGCCGTCGTCGCCACCCCGGTGGAGCCAAACCCCTGGTCCCCGCGGGCGGTGGGCGACAACTCCGCAACCTCCTCTAACCTCGCCCGGGCGTTTTCCCCGTCCCGTTCGGCCCCACCAGCCCGATCCGGTCCCCCGGCCGCACGGTAAAGGCTGTGTCGCTCTGGTTCTGCACCGGGCAGATAATCTCCCCGGTATAATCGCTGTCAATGACCCCGACCGCGTTCGCGAGTCCGATCCCGTGCCGGCTGGCGAGGCCACTCCGGGGGAAGACCAAGCCCACATAGTGCGCCTCCGGCAGGCCGACCGCAATCCCGGTCGGTATGCTCACCCGGCCCCGGGGCGGAATCTCCACCGGCTCCGGTATACAGGCCGCCAAGTCCATCCCGGCCGACCCGGCCGTGGCATAAAAGGGCATCACGGCCCCGGGCCGCAGGCGTTTAACCTGTACCCGCATATCCAAAGCAGTGTCGGTCATCACACCCCGTCCTCCTTCCAGGCCCCGTCCCGCAGCCGTTCGATCCAGGGTGCGCAGGCCTTAACCGGCCCAATAGCCGCCACCCCCAGCGCTGCGCCGCCAAAGAGGCGCTGCGCCAGTTGGTGTACATCCTCCGCCGTCACCCGGTCGATCCGGGCCACCAGCTCTTCGGTGGTCTGCACCCGGCCGTACAGAAGAACCGATTTGGCCATCCGGCTCATCCGGTTATTGGTGTTCTCCAGGCCCAGCAACAGACCGCTCTTCATCTGTTCTTTCACCCGCGCAAGCTCCGCTTCGGTTACCCCCCGTTCCCGCAGAGCGCGGAACTCCGCCAGGATCGCTTCCACCACCGCCGGGGCGGCGTCCGGGCTCATCCCGGCGTACACGACCATAATCCCCGCGTCCCGGTAGCTGTTCTGGTAAGAATAAATGGAGTAGGCCAGGCCCCGCTCTTCCCGCACGGTTTGGAACAGGTGCGAGCTGGCCCCGCCGCCCATGATGTCGCCGAGCACAAAGGAGGTGTAGGCCGCCTCATCCAGTTGGCCGATCCCCGGCACCCCCAGGCAGATATGAACCTGCTCGGTTGGCCGCGCCCGAATTACTTGCTGCGGCACGAAGACCGGCGGCAGGATGGCCGGATCAGATCCCTGGCCGCCTAAGTCCGCGAAGGCTTCAGCCAGCAGCGACCGGACCGCCGCCGGGTCGATATTGCCGGCGACCGAGATCAGGCAATTGTCCGGCGTGTAGTGCTCCCGGTAAAAAGCGAGAATCTCGTCCCGCTCCCAGGCCCGGATGTTGGCCGCCGACCCCAGCACCGGCTGCCCCAGGGCGTGCCCCGGCCAGACCGCCTGGGTCAGCAGGTCGTGCACCAGCTCGTCCGGCGCGTCTTCGTACATTTTAATCTCTTCCCCGATGACCGTTTTTTCGTTGGCAATATCCGCTGGGTCAAACTTCGACCGCAGCAGCATGTCCGAAAGCAGGGTCACGGCCAGGGGCAGGTGGTTATCCAGCACTTTGACGTGAAAACAGGTGTACTCCTTGCTGGTAAAGGCGTTTAATTGGCCGCCCACGGCGTCAATCGCCTCGGCCAGTTCCCGGGCCGACCGGGTCGTGGTCCCCTTAAACAGCAAATGCTCGATGCAGTGGGCAATCCCGTTGGTTCTGGCGTCTTCGCGGCTGGAGCCGGCCGCAAACCATACCCCGAGCGATACGGAGCGCACATGGGGAATCGCCTCGGCCACGACCCGGATGCCGTTCGGTAAACTGTCCAGATAGTACAAACCGGTACCTCCTAATAAAAAATAGCCTTCGGGGCGCATACCCCAATGGCTAATTATACCGCATCCGGCGGTCCGGGGCAAACATCTTCGGGCTTACTCGATCACTTCGCTCACCGTGCACAGCGCATAACCCTGCGCCTTCAAGCCAGAAATGATCGCCGGCAGCGCCTCCACCGTCTGCGCCGTCGGGTGCATCAGCACGAGAGCCCCGTTGTGCGCTTTGCCGAGCACCCGGCTGATGATCACCTGCACCCCCGGCAGCTT
The DNA here is from genome assembly GCA_964533125.1 of uncultured Candidatus Sumerlaeota bacterium. Lineage (GTDB taxonomy): Bacteria > Bacillota > SLNR01 > SLNR01 > JBMNPB01 > CAZHIT01. The sequence goes on along the minus strand of CAZHIT010000075.1, from coordinate 3,452 downwards.
CCAGTCTACCGTGTCGATGCTCCACAGTATCGTCTGGTACCCCAGGTCCCGCGCGGCCTCTACCGTCGCCGAACTGTACTCGCCGTAGGGCGGGGCAAACAGCCGCAGCTGCCCTGGCTGCACCGCCCGGATGGCTGCGTCCGCCTTGCGGATTTCTTCCCGGTTGCCGGCTAAATCCAGCTGCTTGTGGTGTTTGTGGGCGTGCCCGTGATTCCCCAGTTCGTGCCCCTCGGCCGCCATGCGCTGCACCATCCCCGGGAAGTCCTCCGCCCACTGCCCGCCCA
>CAZHIT010000075.1:0-3158 GCA_964533125.1 uncultured Candidatus Sumerlaeota bacterium | reverse complement strand
CGCGGCACATACTCCTCGCCCCAAACCACGTTGCAGGTTAAGGCCATCGCTTTTTCGTCGGCCCGGCCCCGGAAAATCGGTCCTTCACCGGCGGTGCCCATCGTCTGGAGTACCTCCCGGCCCCCCGCCGCCGCGAGACTGACCCCCAGCAGCACCAGCAGCACGCCCGCGGCAATCAATACCCGGCGCGGCCGTTTAAAGTAGAACACCAGCAGCCGCCCCACCCCCTCGCTCTGCACTTTAAGCCTATGCGCCGGGCATGGGGTTTATGAGGCAGAAAAAAACATAAACCGGGTACGGTTTATGTTTCGTTTGCTTATAAAGCCACTGCCGGAGAGTTTAGCCCTTCTCGGCCAGCCGGGCTTTTTCGGCCCGCAGCACTTCGCGGTGCGAGAGGTTGACCCGGCCCTGCTTGTCGATTTCGGTCACTTTCACCATCAGGGTGTCGCCGACGGCCACCACGTCTTCTACTTTCGCCACCCGCTCTTCGGCCAACTGCGAAATGTGCACCAGGCCTTCCTTGCCGGGCAGGACCTCGACGAAGGCGCCGAAGTTCATCAGCCGGGTGACCTTCCCGGTGTAGATGGCGCCGACTTCGACATCGCGGGTCAGGCGCTCGATCCAGGCGACCGCCCGGTCGGCATCGTCCGGGCTGATGGCGGCGATAAACACGCGGCCGTCGTCCTCAATGTCGATCTTCACATTCGTCTCGGCGATAATCCGGTTAATCATCTTCCCGCCCGGGCCGATGACTTCGCGGATCTTCTCCGGGTCGATGTTCATCACGATTATCCGGGGCGCAAAGGGCGAGAGTTCGGGCCGCGGGGCCGGGAGGGTGGCGAGCATCCGCCGCAGGATAAACAGCCGGCCTTCGCGTGCCTGGGCCAGGGCCTGGGCCAAAATCGCCTGGGAAACCCCGGAAATCTTCATATCCATCTGCAGGGCGGTGATCCCTTTTTCTGTCCCGGCTACCTTAAAGTCCATATCGCCAAGAGCATCTTCGATCCCCTGGATATCGGTCAGGACGACCGCCTTGTCTTCGCCCTTCACGAGACCCATGGCCACCCCGGCCACCGGCGCCTTTAAGGGCACACCGGCGTCCATCAGGGCTAAGGTGCTGCCGCAGACGCTGCCCATGGAGGTGGAACCGTTCGATTCCAGCACTTCCGAGACGACGCGGATGGCGTAGGGGAAGTCCTGCTCAGAGGGAATCATCGGCTCCAGGGCCCGCTCGGCGAGTGCCCCGTGGCCGATTTCCCGCCGGCCGGGGCCGCGCATCGGCCGGGTTTCACCCACGCTGTACGGGGGGAAGTTGTAGTGGTGCATATATCGCTTAAACTCCTCGTTCCCGAGGCCGTCCAGAATCTGCACATCGCCCATGGGCCCTAAGGTCACTACGCTTAAAACCTGGGTCTGCCCCCGGGTAAACAGGCCGCTGCCGTGAGTGCGGGGCAGACGCCCCACATCGCAGGAGAGCGGGCGGATTTCGTCCACTTTGCGCCCGTCCGGCCGGGTGCCGGCCGAGAGGATCGAGGCCCGCACCATCTCTTTGAGGAGCGAATGGAGGACCGAATCGATATCCTTCCCCTGCTCCGGGTACAAGGCCAGGAAATGCTCCATCGTGGCCGTCTGGACCTGGTCAAGCTTGGCTTCCCGCTCCTGCTTGTCCGCCGTCATCACTGCCGCTTCGAGGTCCGCCGCCGCGTGATCGCGGATCGCCTGCTCCAGTTCAGCGCTTACCTGGTAGAGGGGGATTTCGCGCTTGGCTTTGCCGATTTTGGCCGCCATGCCCTCAATGAAGGCCACAATTTCCTGGATGTGGCGGTGCCCCAGAGCTATGGCCGCGAGCATGGTCTCTTCCGGCACTTCGCGGGCGCCGGCCTCCACCATCATCACCGCGTCTTTAGTTCCGGCCACGGTCAGCTGCAGGTCGCTCTGCTCCGCCTGCTCCTTGGTCGGGTTGACGACCAATGTACCATTGACGAGACCCACGCTCACCGCCCCAATCGGTCCGCCGAAGGGGATATCGGAAATGGCCAGGGCCGCCGAGGCCCCGTTCATCGCCAAAATATCCGGGGCGTGGTCGTAGTCTACCGACATTACCGTGGCGATAATCTGCACATCGTTGCGGAAGCCGGCCGGGAACAGCGGGCGGATCGGACGGTCGGTCAGCCGGCCGGCCAGAATCGCCTTTTCCGAAGGACGCCCTTCGCGCTTGATAAACCCGCCGGGAATCTTGCCCACCGAGTACAGGCGCTCTTCGTAGTCCACTGTCAGCGGGAAGAAGTCTATGCCCTGGCGGGGACTGGCCGAAGCGGTCGCCGCCACCAGTACCATTGTATCGCCGTATCTGGCCAGAACCGCCCCGTTGGCCTGCTTGGCCAATTCACCGGTCTCGAAGATCAGGGTCTTCCCGGCCAAGTCCAGAGTGAATCTCTCCGGCATTGCTACACCTCCTGGTCTAACCCAGATAAATTTACCAGTTTTCCTTTTCCACGTCGGCTTTATTATTTCCTTCCCGACCGGAAAAATACAAAAGAACAAGAGTGGGGGACCACTCTTGTTAACGCCGCAATCCTAACTTGTTGATGAGGGTCCGGTACCGTTCAATATCGCTGTCCCTCAGATAGTTGAGCAGGCTTCTGCGCTTGCCGACCATTTTCAGCAACCCGCGCCGGGAATGATGGTCCTTGCTGTGGGTCTTCAGATGCTCGGTCAGATAGCTGATCCGCTCCGAGAGCAACGCGATCTGGACTTCCGGCGAACCGGTGTCGGTGTCGTGCACCTTGTACTGGGTAATGATCCCTAACTTTTTGGTCGTGTCGAGTGTCATCATTTCACCTCCTTATTTTGTACCCCTGCAAGCCAAGTAAACCGGCGGAGAAGCGGTAAACTGAGCAAGCAGTTGACTTACTTACCGATAACGGTGATCACCAGCCGGCCGATGGGCACGTCCTTGACGACGAAATCAAAACTCCGGCCGGAGGCGGCGTAAAAGCCGCGGAACCGGGTGGCGGCCACAATGCGCCCGGGGAGTTCTCCCGCCGCGCCTTTGAGGCGGGCCGTATCGACCTGGCCCAGGCAGAGGCAACCATGGAGCTGATCGGCGCTTCCGGAACCCAGGCTGCCCGGGCAGCGCTGCGGCAGCTGGGCGGTGG
>CAZHIT010000074.1:3375-10560 GCA_964533125.1 uncultured Candidatus Sumerlaeota bacterium | reverse complement strand
CTTCCTCACCGAAGTGGTACTCTACGGTACGGCCGCCGCCTGGGGCGAGGTCCCCGGCAACACCATCCAGGCCGTTGGCAGCATCATCATCGGCCTGCCCCTGTCGCTCGGGTTGAAGCGGGCGAGAGTAATCCGCTACCCCGAGAACGACGTGAACGGAAAATAGACCGATCTTCCTCCGGAAAATGCAACAAGAGCCCTGCCGCACCCGCGGCAGGGCTCTTTCGTTTTTGCGATCAGGATCAATCGCCGGCGGCCAGCGGGACCGCCCGGGACAGCACTTCCCGGAGCGCCTGGATGAACAGTGCATTCTGCTCCATCGTCCCCACGGTCACCCGGATGAAGGTCGGGTATTTGAACAGATACCCCGGCCGGACGATAACCCCCCGGGCCGCCAGGCTGCTGACCACCGCCTTGCTGTCCAGGCCGGTATCGACAAAAATGAAGTTGCCCTGGGTCGGCAGGTGAAACAAGCCCATCGCGGCAAACTCGCGGTACAGGTAAGCCTTCCCGGCCTCGTTTTGCTTCATCACCCAGGCCTGGTGGCCGCTATCCTGCAGGCTGGCCGCCGCCCCTACCAGACCCAGGTGGTTCACATTCACCTGCATCCGCGTCCGGGCGATCGTATACACCAGTTCCTTATTCCCGTAACCATAGCCCACCCGGGCCGAGGCCAGGCCGTGGTTTTTGCTGAAGGTCCGGACCCCCAGCACCTTATGCCCCTGCCGGGCAAACTCCAGGCAGATCCCGTAGTCCGGATCGGTAACGTAGTCAGCGTAAGCTTCATCGATGACCACCACCACATGCGCCGGCAACCGGTCAAAGAAGGCCTGCAACTCGGCGCGGGTCAGGACCAGCCCGGTCGGGTTGTTCGGGTTGCACAAAAAGATCATCTTCGTGTTCGGGGTAATCCGGTCCAGAATCTCCGTCAGGTCGATGCGGAAATCCGATTTAACCGGCACCCGCACCGGTTCCGCCCCCATGGTCACGGTCGAACACCAGTATTGAACATAGGTCGGGGTGGGAATGATCGCCTCTTCGCCTTCCCGCAAAAAGGCCAGGGCCGCCAGCTGGACGACTTCATCCGCCCCGTCCCCCAGAATAATCTCGTCCGGGGAGAGGCCGTGCCGGGCGCAGAGCAGCCCCTTCAGCTCGCTCTCGTCGACGTCGTGGTAGACATTGAGGGCGGCGAGAGCCCCCACCATCGCTTCGACCGCCTTGGGCGAAGGGCCAAAGGCGCTTTCGTTAAACGACAATTTGGTGACCTTATCGATCCCCAGCACCGCCTGTAATTTTTCCTTGGTCATATCCTGCAGGTCTGCCACATAGGGGTCCAGGTCCAGCAGCCTTTTCTTGATTAAATCATCCGGTTTGATCTGTTTCATTTTTCTCCACCTCATCGCCATGAATATCAACAGGGATTAAGTCTGGTTTCGTTGGTCTTTTTCCGGTTAAACCCGTCCGAGCACGTCCGCCCGGACAATGGCTTCAATCAACATCGCTGCTGTGACCGTAAACGGCAGATTATGGATTTCCTCCGCCTGGAGGGCAATCGCGGCGACCGCCGCCAAGTCTTCCGCCGTGAGCGCCTCAATCCCCAGTTCGGCCAGGGTCACCGGCAACCCCAAGCGCCGGTTCGTCGTGATGACGGCCTCGATCTCCGCCGCTGGCTTGCCTTCCAGCACCACCTGGCAGAGAACCCCAAACGCCACCAGCTCCCCGTGGAGCATCCGGTGCGCCGCTGCGAGACCCGACAGACCGGCCGCCACCGGGTGGGCTCCCGCCGCCGCGCATTCGTCTCCCCCCAAATCGCTGACCATCCCGCTCACCGCGATAATTGCGTCGATAACATGAAGCAGCGCGGGATCGGTCCGACCGGTCTCGGCCATACGCCTGGCGTCAACTCCGTACTCCGCCACCATTTCCCGGCAGAGCTGAGCCAGACTGCGGGCAGCCATGGTCGCCGCCGTCCGGGGCGCTTTTTGGTAAGCGGTGTCCGTTTCGTACCACTTGGCGAGCGTATCTCCCATCCCGGCCGTTAAGTACCGGGGCGGGGCGGCCGCAATAAGCGCCGGATCCACCAGGACCAGCGCGGGTACCGCCGACCGGCGGCTGGCCTCCTGGTACACCCCGGCGGCCGAATAGATGATGGACAGCTGAGTCCAGGCGGCACAGGTGGCGGCGATGGTCGGCACCGTCACCACCGGGAGAGCGCAGCGGCAGGCCACTGCCTTCGTGGTATCCAGCGCCTTGCCGCCGCCGATGCCCACCAGAAACGCCGGCTTAAGCTTGGACGCAATACCCGCCAGGCGATCAATGTTCGCCCAGGAACACTCCCCGCCGTACCACTCCGCAGCTAATACCTCAATCCCGGTCGTCTCTAAACTGGCGGTCAGCTCCGCCTGGGTCTTCGCCAAAGCGGTCTTCCCACCGATGAGCATCGCCGAATCACCTAAAGCTTGGGTTAAGCTCCCGGCTTGCCCCAGCACCCCGGGATCCCTTATGTACTTGACCGGAGCCAGGGTAATCTCCAAATGTCAAACCTCCTTGCTGCCATACACTAATCTTAATCCTATTCTTCATAATAAACGATATTCCTGCATAAATATCCGTTACCGATAAAAAAAGCCGGTCAGTCCCAGCGAGGCTGCCGGCGTTATGGTCAATCCAATCATCAGCGTGGATCCGCAGGTCAGAAATGCCTTACCCCAGATGATTCCCCCGCGCACCCGAAGTCAAGCCGCTTCAGACAAACCGCCGGCGGCCAAGTTCCAGCAGTTCCTTCAGGTCCGTAATCCGGAAATCATAAGGCGGCTCGGCTTCATCCCCGTAAGGATTAAACCAGACGGCTTTCATCCCAGCCCCTTTGGCCCCGCCGACATCGGTAAGCGGATCGTCGCCGATATGGACCGCCTCAGCCGGAGCCACGCCCAGATCCGAGAGCGCAGCCGCAAAAATCCGGGGGTTGGGCTTGGCGATCTTCAGTTCATTGGAGAAAATGGTGGTCGCAAAGTAGGCAAGCAGATCAAACCGACGCATTACCTCCCGCACGGTGCGGCCCGGTGTCCGGCCGGTATTGCAAATCAGGGCCAGTTGGTAATCCCGGGACAGTTCCTCTAAGACCATGGCCTCTCCGTCCACCAGCCGCGGCGGCACCGCGAGCAGGGAGTTGGTGTACGGGTCAAGCAAAGCGGCCGTCAGACCCGCATCGGCCGGCAGACCAAGATGAGCTATGATCCAGGGCACCTGGTCTTCCGGGATGAAATCCAAGCCATCTTCTTTCTGCGCCTTAAAAGCCAGCGCCCGGCAGGCGTCCAAAGCGGCCAGCAATTCGCTTTCCTTCACCCCGTATCCCCGCTCCGCCAGTATCGCCAGCATGGCGGCGTTGCCGTACCGGACCGAGGATTCGTGCGCCGTTTCGATGAACAGGGTCCGCCAGAGATCGAAGGTAATCGCCTTAATCATGCTTTCTCCCCCTCTGTGCCGGAATCGTCAGCTCCGCTTCGGCCCGCTCTCCTTCCGCCGGGACCGCCGCATTTTCTCTGCTGGTAAATTAAACCATTCATTCTAACCATCGCCTGTCCTTCGTAAGAATATATACAGGGATATGGTCCCGCCCCGGGAGTGCGCGCTATCCGGGAGAGTTGCCGGAAGGAGGTGAAACAATGCTTTTTCTTACTTTCAGTCTGCGCCGGAAACGGAAGACCGTACCGTACCGGCCCAAATCGGTTCCCCGGCTGCGCAGCGGGTTGGTTATGGGTCTCCTCGCCCTGGTTCTCTTAAGCGGCGCCTATCTTTGGTACCCCGGTGAAATCGCGGTCCTGGAACGAAACATCGATGTCGAGACCCTGATGCCCATCGACGAAGCCGTGACCGCGGCTCCCGGCAGCGTCCAACCGGTGTACCGGGCGAGTGTCACCGACAAAAAAGTTGCCCTAACCTTTGACATCAGCTGGGGCCGGCAAATGCCCCCCAAAGTCCTGGAAGTCCTGCAAAAGCAGAACCTGAAGGCCACTTTCTTCATCTCGGGCCCCTGGACCAAAAAGCATCCGGAAGTCGTCCAGCAAATTAAGGCCGCCGGCCACGAAATCGCGAGCCACGGCAACGAGCACGTCAACTTCAGCTCCCTGTCCAAAGAAGGGGTCGCCGCCAACATCAGCAAAGCCCATGAATCGATCAAAGAGGTCGCGGGGGTGGAAGCCAAATACATCCGGCCCCCCAATGGCGACTTCAACAGCATCTCGCTCGAAGTAACCGCCGCCTCCGGCTACCAAACGATCATCTGGAGCCTGGACTCTCTGGACTGGAAGAACCCCGGGGTCGATAAGATCTCGCAGCGGCTGCTGACCCGGGTGAAACCGGGCGATATTATCCTCATGCACGCGAGCGATACCTGCAAACAAACCGACATCGCCCTGCCGCAAGTCATCGAAGGCATCCGCAATCAGGGTTATGAGTTTGTGACCCTCTCGGAACTCTTCCGCCTGCAGGACGCCAAAGGAACCAAAAAATAAGCCAAAGGCCGGTGCATCCGGCCTTTCGCTTCACCTCCCGGCCGCCCATCCGGTTCCTGTATTTCCAGTATGAGGTGGAATACCTCCGGCAGTGGCCATTGATCCTTCCCGGCGAGACCGCCAGGCCGCGCATGGAAGCGCCGGCGTCGGGGAATAATCAATCCGTCAGCCAGCCTGACTTACACTGCGCGGGGAGGAGAGGGTCAATCTGAAACCGATGGGCAGCGCGCCGGCCTTATCCTCCCTGACCATCCTGCCCGGGCTGCTGGTCAGTCTGGGCGCTCTGGCTCTCTTCCGCCGGATTTCCGAAGCGGTGTTTATCAGCCAGGTCGTGGCCGAACTCGACTGGCAGGTCATCTCCATGCTCCGACAGCTGGCCCACCCGGCCGCCCACTACCTGATGCTGGTGGCCACCTGGCTCGGCTCTTTCCCGACCTTGCTCGTCCTCGCGGCCGGGGCCAGCCTGCGCCTCTGGCGCCGCGGCCGGCGGAGCGAAGCCGTTTGGCTGCTCTTGTGCCTTGCTGGCGCCAATGTGCTCACTCTCGGTCTTAAAACCATCTACCGCCGGCCCCGCCCGGACTTTTTCCCCCTGGTCCGGGCCGGCGGCTACAGTTACCCCAGCGGTCACGCCATGGTCTCTCTGCCCTTCTATGGCTTTTTGGCCTACGCCGGCAGCCGCATCTCCCCCCGTCACCGGTTCTGGTTCCTGGCCGCGGCCGCCGCCATCGTTCTCGCCATCGGCCTCAGTCGCATCTACCTCGGCGTCCACTGGCCCAGCGACATCCTGGCCGGCTACTCCGCCGGGGCGATTTGGCTCGCCAGCTGCATTATCGCCGAAGAATTGGGCGAACACTGGCGCCGTCAGTTAACCGACGACTGACTCTATGTCCCCCCACTGCTCGCGCAGGCGGGCCGAAAGCTTCGTATAGCGCCCGACTTCCCGATTATTGGCGATAGTGCGCACCAAACCCTGTTTACTCCCAATCAGCACCAGCATTTCCCGCGCCCGGGTAAAGCCGGTATACAGCAGATTGCGGGTCGAGAGCATGGGGTTGACCCAAAACGAAGGCATAATAACTACCGGAAACCCGCTGCCCTGGGCCTTGTGGATGGTAATGGCGAAGGCCAGGGTCAGTTCTTCCGCCTCATCGGCTGCGTACAGGACTTCCTGGTCGTCGAACCGGACCATCAGGTGGGCTTCAATCCCCTCCGCCTCGTCCCCCAGGCCGATCTCGCTCACAAAGCCGATATTCCCGTTGAAGACTCCTTTGTCGTAGTTGTTCTTGACCTGGAGGACCTTATCCCCGGTCCGGAACAGATTAAAGCGGGTCTTCAGTTCTTTTTTCCCCGGCGCCGGCGGGTTAACGGCCAGACGCAGCAGTTGGTTAAGATTGTCCACCCCGGTCTCGCCCCGGTAGGCCGGGCTTAAGACCTGAATATCGCCGCTGTTCCGCCCCGCCTGCAATTGCGACCGCACCAGGCTCGTGATGCTCCCGGCCGCCGCCGCCGGGTTTGGCTCGGAGATAAAGGCAAAGTCCTGCTTCTCCCGGTGGACAAAGGGGACCTCCCCCTGGTTGATGCGGTGCGCGTTCATAATGATCTGCGACTCCTGCGCCTGCCGGAACACCTGCGACAACCGGATGGTGGGAATAACCCCGGCCTCGATGATATCCTTCAGTACATGCCCCGGCCCGACGCTCGGCAGCTGGTCGACATCGCCCACCAGCACCAGGCGCATCCCCGGCGGGACCGCTTTTAATAAGTTATTGGCCAGGAAAATATCGACCATCGAAAACTCATCGACGATCAGTAAATCGCCTTTCAGGGGCTTATTCTCGTTGCAGGCAAAGGAAAACGTCCCGCCGGTGAAGTTCGCCTCCAGCAAACGATGGATGGTTTTGGCTTCCCGCCCGGTCAGCTCAGTCAGCCGTTTGGCCGCCCGCCCGGTGGGGGCCGCTAAATGAATCACCGCATCCGGCTTGACCGCCGCCAGGGTGTCGATGATCCCCCGGGTCACCGTTGTTTTGCCGGTACCCGGGCCCCCGGTCAGCACCGCCGTGTGGCTGTTCATCACCAAATAGATGATCTCTTTCTGCTGCTCGGTAAACTCAAACCCGAGGTTATCCTGCAGCCGGGCCACCGCCATGTTGATATCGCCGGGGACCATCGCTATTGAGCCGCGGGCGATGCCGCCTAAGCGGATGGCCGTGTACTTTTCCGCCTGGTAAGCGGTCTTCAGGTAGACGGCGTCCTCTTCTACCACCACATCATCCTGCTCCGCCAAAACCGTAAGCGCCTGGCGCAGATCCGCATCCGTATCCGTCTCCGGGTCCGGGTTTTCTTCCTCCGGGCTGTTCCATTCTTCTGCGGCGCTGTTGAGCAGGCGCAGGGTCCTCTCCCGGAGCACGGCCGGCGGCAAATAGGTGTGGCCGTCATTCAGCCCCTCGTTTAAGGCGTGCCGGGCTGCGGCGGCGTAGCGGAACGCCGACTCTTTGGCTACCCCCAGGTGCAGGGCAATCGAATCCGCGGTCTTAAACCCCACGCCGGGGATCTCGTGGCTTAAGCGGTACGGGTTTTCTTTAATGACCTCGATGGCCTGGTGGCCGTACTGCCGGTAAATTTTCAGGATCAGCCCGAGCTTGACATCGTAGCCCCGTAAAAAGACCATCAC
>CAZHIT010000074.1:0-3365 GCA_964533125.1 uncultured Candidatus Sumerlaeota bacterium | reverse complement strand
CACCTGCTCGATCTCCCGTTGCTGCAGGACAGAGGCGGCGATCTGGGCCGCCTTTTTCCGGCCGATACCGCTGATCGACTCGAGCAAATACGGACGCTCTTCGATTACCGCCAGGGTTTGCAGCCCAAAATGCTCCACCAGCTTCGCCGCCGTGGACCGGCCCACCCCCTTAATCAGCCCGCTTCCCAGGTAAGCCCGGATCCCGGCTTCGGTGGCCGGCAGCAGGTGCTCGTACCGGGTAACCCGAAACTGCCGGCCGTACTTGGGGTGGTTCGTCCACTCCCCGTAGACGATGAGCTGATCGCCGTTTTGGATTTGATAAAACTCCCCGCTGAGGGTAACCATGCCGTTGCTGATTTTGAGCAGCGCAATGGTGAAGAAATCGTCTTCGGAGCGAAATACGACTTTTTCCACCGCGCCGGACAAGCTTTGTTCTTCGGCTTGGCTGAACAGGTCCATCCGCCTGGCTCCTTCCTTTGAGGCTAACCGTTATTCCGCGTTCGCTTCGACACCAATGACTGGCCTGAGCTGATCGGGCAAAGGGAATCCGCCACCCGGTTTTGTTCTTTCCGAGCCAGCCCGCACACAAACCTGAGGCGGCCTGGATCAGGACCGGCAGCAAAGAGCACCCCGGCCAACCCTCCGGTAAGAGCGCCGGCTCCCGGCCTAGACCACCCGGCTCAGAATATCCCGCGCCACCACTACCCCAGTTACCGAAGCCTGCATCAGCCCCCGGGTAATGCCGGCCCCGTCGCCGATGGTATAGAGGTTCTCAATACTGGTGGCAAAGTTCGGTCCGACCCGGACCTTGGACGAGTAGAACTTCACTTCCACCCCGTACAGCAGGGTGTTCTTCGAATACAGCCCCGGCGCCAGGTTATTCAGGGCCTTCAGGGTCTCCACGATCGAAGTCAGGTACCGCTGGGGCAGAACATAACTTAAATCCCCGGGCACCGCGCCCGGCAGGGTCGGGATGGTCGTCGATTTCTTTAGACGGCTTTCATCGGTCCGGCGCCCCTGCAACAGGTCACCCAGGCGCTGGATCATCACTCCGCCGCCGGTTAGCATATTGGCGCACTTGGCGATATATTTACCGTATTCGATGGGCTGGTTGAACGGCTCTGTAAACCGGGTCGAAGCCAGCAAAGCAAAATTGGTGTTGAACGTTTTGCGCGCCGCATCGGCGTAGCTGTGGCCGTTCACCACCGCGATTTGCCCTTCGTAGTGCTCCTCGGAAACTACCCCGCCGGGGTTCATGCAGAAGGTCCGGACCTTGTTCTCGAAGGTATCGGAGTAGTAGACGAATTTTGCTTCGTATAAATCCCGCGTCAGGTGGTCCATGATGGCGTTCGGGACTTCCACCCGCACGCCAATGTCCACTTCGTTGTTTTCTGTGACAATGTTCAGCTTCCTGGTCTGGCCGGCCAGCCACTCCGCCCCACTCCGCCCGGGCGCCGCAATGACATAATCAGCCGCCACCGTCACCGGATCGCTCCCCCGGGTCTGCAGGCGCACGCCCCTGGCCTGGCCCTGTTCTTCCATAATCTCCAGCACCGTCGTTAACTCGCTAAACTCCGTCCGGGTCTTCTCCATCAGGTGGTTATACATCCGCCACAGTACGGCAAAACTAAGCTCCGTCCCCAGATGCCGGACCGGGCAGGGCACCAGGCGGATATTATACTTCGAGGCCTCGTACATAATCTCGTCCACCCGGCGGTCGTTCAGCCCGTACACCACATCCTTGGCCCCAAACCGCAGATAGATGCTGTCGACATATTTGATCATCTGGCGGGCCGCTTCGGCACTCATATAGTCGGTAATCCGCCCGCCCACCTCCGCCGATTGCGACAGCTTCCCGTCGCTGAACGCCCCCGCCCCGGACCAGCCGTACATAATGCTGCACGGATCGCAGCCGGAGCATTTACCGGTCTCCCGCGCCGGGCAGAGCCGGTGATCGATGGTCCGGCCCTTATCCACGATCAGCACGCTCAGTTGGTCATTCTTTTCGGTCAGCTCCAGCGCCGCGAAGATGCCGGCCGGCCCGGCCCCGATGATAATCACATCGTATTGTTGTTTCATGCTCAAATCCTCTCCCGTCGGTTTGCACGCAGACTTCGGCAGACTGGCTCTCGTGCCAGTCTCTCCGAAGAATATTATATACTATTTCCCGCCGTAAATGTGGTTTTGCCGGCATTCCCCCGGACCACAGGCCAGGCATACCTGCAGTTAGTTCGTTAAGCGCGGCCGTTTTCCTGCTTTTTTGACCGCCTCGGACCGGCCGGCGGGCACTCTCGCAGGAGAATCGGCGGCAAAAGCTAATAATAGACAACAGGATTAGATTAAGCTATGACGGGAGGCGGGATAAACATGCCCATCCGCATTAAGCAAGTTGACGCGTTTACCACCCATCCTTTTGGGGGCAATCCAGCCGGCGTGGTCACCGACGCCGCCGGGCTCAGTCCGCAGCTGATGCAGAACATCGCCCGGGAGATGAACCTGTCGGAGACGGCCTTCGTGACCTCATCCCCGGTCGCCGACTTCCGGGTCCGCTTCTTCACCCCGCGGGCCGAGGTTGACCTCTGCGGCCACGCCACCATCGGAACTTTTGCCGCGTTGTGGGACGAAGGGAAACTGGACCGCTCCCGCACCGTCTTCCACCAGGAAACCAAGGCCGGTGTCCTCCCGGTGGCGGTGAGCGAAACCGATGGCCGCGCCGTATTTACCCTGACCCAGGCCACCCCCCGCTTTGAACCGCTGCCCATCAGCAATGGAGAAGTGGCCGCGATGCTCGGGCTGACCGAAGACGACCTGCTGGCCCCGCCGGCGGAAAAAGTAACTACCGGGCTGTGGTGGCTGATCTTCGGGGTTAAAGAATTGGAGATACTGCGGCAGGCCAAACCGGACCTGCGCTTAATCGAGCAGATGAGCCGGGAATACGGCTTTTGTGGTATCTCGCCGTTTTGCCTGGGCGCGATCGACCCGCGCTATGACTACCACCTGCGCTCCATTGCTCCCTTCCTGGGGGTCACCGAAGACCCCGTCTGCGGCACCGGTAACGGCTGTGTCGCTTCCTACCTCGTCCGGCACCATCTGCTTGGTGAGGGTAATCGGTTCCATTGGATCGGCGAACAGGGGCAGGAGGTGGACCGCCCCGGCTGCGCCTATGTAACCGTACAAAAAAGTGGCGAAGCGATAACCGCCGTCAGCGTCGGCGGCACGGCGGTAACCGTGCTTGAAGGAACCATCAACTGCTGACAATCGGCCACCAACGAAGAAGACCCCCGGTTTGCACCGGGGGTCTTCTTAAGAGCGATGGCTCCTCGAGTAGGACTCGAACCTACAACCACTCGGTTAACAGCCGAGTG
>CAZHIT010000073.1:2041-10567 GCA_964533125.1 uncultured Candidatus Sumerlaeota bacterium | reverse complement strand
CTGGCGGAGCATCCGGAGCTTGGCAGCGCGGAGTTCCAGGCGGCTGACCTACTCACCCGGGAACTGGAGGATCACGGGTTCAGCGTGGAGCGGGGGATCGCCGGCCTGCCAACGGCGTTCAAGGCCAGTTTTTCTCTCCAGCCCGGCGGCCCGGTGATCGCCTTTTTGGCCGAGTACGACGCCCTGCCGGGGATCGGACACGGCTGCGGCCACAACCTGATCGCGACCTCCTGCCTGGGAGCGGCGGTGGCGCTCAGCCGGGCGCTAAAAGACATGCCCGGCACCGTCATCGTCTTTGGCACCCCGGCCGAAGAAACCACCGGCGGCAAGATTCAGATGACCGAAGCCGGGGTCTTTGCCGGCGTGGACGCGGCCATGTCTGTCCATCCCTCCGACCGGACCTCGGTTGGTGGCAGTTCACTCGCTTCCCACCCAATGGAGATCCGGTTTAAGGGCAAAGCCGCCCACGCCGCCGCCTCGCCCCAGGACGGGATCAACGCCTTAGATGCCCTGGTCGAAACCTACGTCGCCATGAAGGCCATCCGGCACCACCTGAGAGACGATGTCCGGATGCCCGGCATCATCACCCGGGGCGGGGCTGCTCCCAATGTGGTCCCGGACTTTGCCGCGGCGCGCTTCAGCCTGCGGGCGGCGGACCGGGAGTACCTGGAAATGGTGATCGAAAAAGTGAAAAACTGCGCCCGGGGAGCGGCCTTAGCCACCGGGGCGGAGGTTAGTTTTGAGCATTACGAACCCCTCTTTGACGCCCTCTGGAACAACCTGACCCTGTCGGAAGCGTTCCGCCTGAACCTGGTGGAGTTGGGGTATGCGGTGCAGGTGCTGTCGCCCCAGAAGCGCGGCGGTTCTACCGACGTCGGCAACGTCAGCCAGGTCGTGCCGGCGATCCATCCGACCGTGGCTATCGGCCCAGCGGGGCTGCCCGGCCATACCAGAGAGTTCGCGGCGGCAACGCTGACCCCGGCCGGGCAAAAGGGCATGGCCGATGCGGCCAAGGCCTTGGCGATGACTGCGGTGGATCTGTTCACCCGGCCGGAGCTCTTGACGGCGGTGCGGGCGGAGTTTGACCGGAAGCAGCCGGTCTAGGGGCAACCGAAGCGGATCTGGTGGCAATAGAAAGGGAGGCGCCGGTTGGCGCCTCCCTGGGAGAACGGAAATTGGTCTAGACGGCTTTGCTCTGCATAGCCGCGAGACATTCCCGGCAGATGTTTTTGCCGCGGAAGTTTTCGACATCTTTCGCGTTGCCGCAGAAGACGCAAGCCGGCTCATATTTACGCAGAATGATCTTATCCCCATCAACATAGATCTCCAAAGCGTCTTTTTCTTCGATATCCATGGTTCTGCGCAGTTCGATGGGGATGACCACCCGGCCGAGCTCGTCAACTTTGCGGACGATACCTGTCGATTTCATGAAAAGTCCTCCTTAAATTCTACAAATTTCGACAAATTTTGTCGTATATAAATATACCAGATATGCCAAAAAAAGTCAACCTGTTTATGTAAATAATTCACATATTCTTTTTTAATCTAGAGACCAGCGAGAATTTGCCCGGCCAAGGGCAGAGGAGGACAGGCCATGCTGCCGATTGCCGATAGCTTAAAAGCAAAACTGCAGGAAGTGAACCGGGCGCTCGCGGCCAAATACAAGGCCGAGGCCAACCCTAACCGGGAGGAACTCCGCCGGTTGATTACCGCTGCGGTGGGGCGGATCCGCCCGCTGGTCAAGCTCGCGCCGGCGGCCCTGCAAGCCTGGACCGGGGGCCGGAGCATCGTCGCTGTTGATGGCTCGGTCAACCAGATTGGCGGGGTCTATCCCCATTATCTCGCCCTCATCCAGGCGCTGGCCAAGGGCACCGGCCCCGGGGAGACGATCCTCTTGTCCGACCTCCACACCCCTCTGCTGCCGGAGGTCCCCACCGCAGCCGAACCGGAGCGGTCGCCCCAGGCCGAAGATGCCCGCGCCCGCACCCGCAAGATGGCCGGATTGGAGATGCAGGCGGCGATGGCGGCGATCCGGGCCTTTGCGCCCAAGCTGGTGATGTTGGATGGCTCGCTGGTGCACTTCCACATCGAAAACGCCGCGCTCTGGCAGGACTTAGCCGACCTCGCCTTGGCCCGGGGGGTATTGCTGGTGGGGGTGACCGAGGAAATCGGCACCCAGACGGTGGCGGCGGCGCTGAAGCATCAACTGCCGGTTGCGATGCGGGAGTTTTATGACCGGGAGCTGCTGTTTGGCCTTTTGGATTACGGCGAAATCCTCGAAATCCAGCCGGACCGCCGGCGGAAGCAGGCGGGACTGCGGACCAGCTTTATGCGCTCAGCCCAGGACCCGCACCCGGTGGGGGTGGATATGCTCTTGGAGCAGGTGGAGCAGATGCCGGCGGTGGCCGATTTTTTGTACACCCTGACGCCGGAAAGCGGTCGGGGTTTTCCCATTTGGCTCGATATCGTGGACAGCGAGGTTCGGCTGACGGATGCGATGGTGGAGGGCTTGACGGAGGCTTATCTGGAGCCGGATTTGCGGCAAAAGTTGTTCAGCCCCAAACGGCAGGAACGGATGTATTAGCGGATGGGAGGCGGCAGGATGCAGGTAGTGGGAGAGACCACCCAGCAGGAAATCTGGGTGGCGGCCAAAGAACGAAAGTTTCGGATCAACGAAATGCTGGTGGTGGAGGACAGCGATCTCGGCCTCCCCCGGGGCATCGTCGTGGAGACCAGATCGTACAACCGCTTTATCCCCTTGTCCATCAACCACAGTTTTGTGGATAAAGGGGTCCTCGAATCACTCAAATGCATCGGTTACGACATTGATTCCGACGAGATCAACATTGCCCGCATCCGGCTGCTGGAGGAGGCGCCCTGTCCGGTCCGCACCGGTTGTCCGGTACGGATGCCGCGCTTTGCGGAAGTGCGGGACTTACTCTTGCGGGTGGACGCCGCCGAGGGTTTGGTGCTGGGGGTAATCAAGAGCACCGGGGAACTGGCGGCGGACCTGACGGAAGACTATCGGGATATCGCCCTGCAGTTCAGCGGGAGAGAGGTCACGCCCCAAAATGGGGTGCCCTTCATCTTCGAAATCCGCGAAATGCAGCAGTACCCCCACATCGGGGTCTTCGGCGGGTCCGGTTCCGGCAAATCGTTCGGCCTACGGGTAATCCTGGAAGAAATGATGAAGCTGCGCATCCCGACCCTGGTCTTTGACCCGCACTACGAAATGGACTTCTCGGAACCCTTCCCCGGCATCCCGGACGCCTACCGCAAACGGTTTACCGGGGCGTATGTGCCCCTGCAGATCGGGCAGGACGTCGGCGTCAATTTCTCTCATCTCACGGTGCGCGACATCATCCACCTCCTGGCGGCGGTCAGCACCGGGGGGCTCTCGGATTCAATGGCCAATGTGGTCGAGTCCTTACATAAGCCCCGCGATTCCTACCAGACCTTCAGCGAGCGCATCGACTGCCTGGCGGAAGCGCTGGACCTGGGCAAACGGGGCATCGAGCTAAAGCTCCGGGCCGGTGGCTTAACCGAGCCTGAGCGCCGCCGGGCTGAGTACGGCCAGGAACTGCTCGTGGCTTACGACAGTATTCCCCTGCCCTCGGTACGCGGGATTATCTGGCGCCTGCGGCGCCTGCACCAGGCCGGGCTCTTTAACCACGACATCAAGCCCATCGAAAGCGCCATCCGCGCCGGCAAACTGGCGGTCATCCAGGGGCCCATCTGGCTGCTGCAGGTGTTTGCCGCCTATGTTATCAGCAACCTTTACCACCAGCGGCGGGATTACAAAGACGCCGCCTTTCTCCAGGCGGGCGCGGAGTACTTTCCCCCCTTTGTCGTGGTGACTGACGAGGCGCACAATTTTGCCCCCAAAGCCTTTGAGTCCCCGACCAAGCAGGTGCTGCGGGAAATTTCCCAGGAAGGGCGAAAGTACGGGGTGTTCCTGGTGCTGGCCACGCAAAGGCCGGACCTGCTGGAGGAAACGATTACCGCCCAGCTGAACACGAAGGTGGTCTTCCGGACCGTCCGGATTTCGGATATCGAAACGATCAAAAAAGAAACCGACCTGACGCCGGAAGAGGCCAAAAGTCTGCCTTTTTTGCGCTCCGGGGACTGCTTTGTTTCTTCCGCTATCTGGGGGCGGACCATGGCGGTACGGATCCGGGTGGCGAAGACGGTCACGCCGCACAAGGAGAATCCGTTTGATGAGCTGAAACGGAACACCAAAGACGAGGACGCCGCCTTTATGGCCCTCATCCAGGGACGACTCCCCATCCTGCCCCAGAACCTGGTGCATATTCTGGCCGGGATGGACAAGCAGGCGCTCTCAGGAATGGATGTGAAGGCGATGACCGCGAAGCTGGACGAGTTGGTGGTTAAGGGGATTCTGCGGAGCAAACCAACGCCGTTTGGGAATATGTACGAGGCGGTGTAAGATCGAAGACGAGGCCGCTGGGATTAAAGGCATCAGCATAATGAACCTTGCTTAGGAACCGGCGAGGATTGAGGATCTGACTGGCAGACAGGGGGCTAAATGGTGCCGAAGAAGATTATCCTCTCCTGGAGCGGCGGCAAAGACAGTGCCCTGGCTCTGTACGAACTGTCCCGGTCGGGGGAATACGAGGTCGCCGGTCTGCTGACCACGGTAACGGAAGAATACGACCGGATCAGCATCCACGGCGTCCGCCGCGCCCTGCTGCTGCGGCAGGCCGAGGCGCTGGGGATGCCGCTGACCGTGGTCACCATCCCGCCGCAGTGCGAAAACGGGGTATATGAGGCGCGGATGGGGGCGGCCATGGAATCTTGCCGGGCGGCGGGCATCCGGAAGATCGCCTTTGGCGATATCTTTCTGGCCGACGTCCGGCGTTACCGGGAGGATAATCTCGCCCAAGCCAATATGGAAGCGGTCTTTCCCCTGTGGGGGCGGGATACGGATGGCTTAGCCCGGGATTTTATCCGCCTGGGGTTTCGGGCGGTGCTGACCTGCGTGGATACGCGCGCGCTGCCATCGGCATTAGCCGGCAGGGAGTTCGATGCGAGTTTACTGGCGGGACTGCCGGACGGGGTTGACCCCGGCGGGGAGAATGGCGAATACCATACCTTTGTTTACGCCGGGCCGGTCTTCCGGCGGCAGGTCGATTTTATCAAAGGGGAGCGGGTGCTGCGGGACAATCGCTTTGCTTTCTGCGATTTGGTCTATCCTGAGGTCAGCGGAATTCCTTGACAACACCCGCCCGATTTGTTATATTGTTAGGCAATAGCCCCTCATATCATTAACAGCAATGACCGAGGCGAGTAGGCTGGGAGTACAGCGCGCAACAGAGAGCCGGAGCGGGGGAAACCCCAGAGGTGAAAGCCGGCCGCGGCAAAACCAGCGGAAGATGGCTCGTGAGTTGCCGGTCGAACGGGAAACCAAGTAGGCTGGGCCGGGCAAGCGCACCCGTTATCGTGCCGGGGTATCGAGCGTAGCGCTCCGTACCCTCTGAGGCTGCCGCTGCGAAGCGGCGGCGAATTTGGGTGGTAACACGAAGGTGATTCCTTTCGTCCCGAAGCGGCAAACGCTGGGTCGAAAGGAATTATTTATTTCCCCGGAACGCAGACTACAGACCAAAGGAGGAGCGGCATGGAAAAGAACAACAAGTACTACATCACGACCCCCATTTATTACCCCAGCAGCAACCTGCATATCGGCCACGCCTACACCACGGTGGCCGCAGACGCCGTATCCCGGTTCAAACGCCTGACCGGGCACGATGTGTATTTCCTCACCGGCACAGACGAACACGGCCAGAAGATACAGCGGAAGGCAGAGGAAGCCGGGAAAGAACCGCAGATGTTCGTCGATGAGCAGGTCGCCAAGATCAAATACCTCTGGGAGCGCCTGTACATCTCTTACGACGATTTTATCCGGACGACCGAACACCGCCACGAACAGGTGGTGCAGGCGATTTTCCAAAAGATCTATGACCAGGGCGACATTTACCTCGGCCAATACGAAGACTGGTACTGCGTCCCCTGCGAATCGTACTGGACCGAG
Source organism: uncultured Candidatus Sumerlaeota bacterium (assembly GCA_964533125.1). GTDB lineage: Bacteria > Bacillota > SLNR01 > SLNR01 > JBMNPB01 > CAZHIT01. The sequence goes on along the minus strand of CAZHIT010000073.1, from coordinate 4,518 downwards.
CGGCAGCTAGGTGAGGGGAAAACCTGCCCGGATTGCGGCCGGCCGACGGAACTGGTTCGAGAGGAGAGCTATTTTTTCAAGACCTCCAAGTACGCCGACCGTCTGCTTAAGTACATCGAAGATAATCCGGAGTTCATTCAGCCAACCTCCCGCCGTAACGAGATGATCAGTTTCATCAAGAGCGGCCTGGAGGACCTCAGTGTCTCCCGGACGTCGTTCGACTGGGGAATCCCGGTGCCCTTCGACCCGAAACATGTCATTTATGTTTGGTTTGACGCTCTCACCAATTACATCACCGCCGTCGGGCAAGACGCCGACCCGGCCAAATTTGCCCGGTACTGGCCGGCGGATGTCCACCTGGTCGGGAAGGAAATCGTCCGTTTCCACACCATCATCTGGCCGATCATCCTGATGGCCGCCGGGATTGAGCTGCCCAAACAGGTCTATGGCCACGGCTGGCTGGTGCTGGAGGGCGGCAAGATGTCTAAATCCAAGGGCAACGTTATCGACCCCCTGGTACTGATGGACAAATACGGGGTGGACGCGGTGCGCTACTACCTGCTGCGGGAAATCCCCTTCGGCGCGGACGGTTTCTACTCCGAAACTGCCCTGATCAACCGGATCAACTCCGACCTGGCCAACGACTTGGGCAATCTCATAAGCCGAACGGTCGCGATGATCGAGCGATATTTTGACAGCGTAGTGCCGGCACCGGGCGATATTGAAGCCCTGGACCGCGAACTGCAGGAACTGACGGCCGCGACGGTACGGGAGAGCAGTCAGTTAATTGATCGCCTCGAATTCAGCACCGCCCTCGCGGTAATCTGGAAGCTGATCGGCCGGGCCAACAAATACATCGACGAGACCCTGCCCTGGGTGCTGGCCAAGGACGAGGCCAAGCGGCCGCGCCTCGGGACCGTGCTCTACCACCTGGCCGAAGTGCTGCGGCAGGTCACCGTGCTGATCGGCTCGTTTATGCCGGTAGCGCCGGTCAAGATTTGGAAGCAGTTAGGGCTAGCCCGGCAGGCGGATCTGCAAAGCTGGGCCAGCATCCAGGCTTGGGGCGCTTTGCCGGCCGGCACCAAAGTCAAGCGGGGCGAGGCCGTCTTCCCCCGGGTGGAACTGCCGAAGGAAGCCCCGGCGGCTGAGCCTGCACCTGCGCCCGCCCCAATCGAAGCGTCGGCGGATGGGAGCATCAGCATCGAGGAGTTCAAAAAGCTGGATCTGCGGGTCGCCGAAGTGATCGCGGCAGAGCGGGTGCCGAAGTCGGATAAACTGCTCAAACTCACCATCGCTATCGGCGCAGAGAAGCGCCAGATCATCTCCGGGATTGCGCAATTCTACCAGCCGGAAGAGCTGGCGGGGAAAACGATTCTAGTAGTTGCGAACCTCAAGCCGGCCCGCATCTTTGGCCTCGAATCCAAGGGGATGCTGCTGGCGGCGGCGAACCAGGAGGACACTTACCTGACCCTGGCGACGACCGACCGCCCGATCGAGAGCGGGATTAGGCTGACCTAACCGGAGGTAAAACGATGCTCATCGATACCCACGCCCATCTGGACCTCGAAGAGTTCGCGGCGGACTTTCCCGAGGTGCTGGAGCGGGCTAAAGAAAACGGCGTCGGTTGGATCGTCAATATCGGCTATGACCTCGAATCTTCCCGGCGGGCGGTGGCCCTGGCGCGGCAGTTCCCTCAGTTCTATGCCGCTATCGGGGTTCACCCCCACGAGGCCGAAGGAGCGGACGAGGCGACCTGGCCGGTCCTGACAGACCTGGCGTCCGAACCAAAAGCGGTGGCGGTGGGCGAGATCGGTCTCGATTATTACCGGGACCTCTCGCCCCGCCCCCGGCAGCAGGCGGTGTTCCGCCGGCAGATTGCGCTGGCGCGGGAACTGGGGCGACCGGTCATCATCCACGACCGGGACGCCCACCAAGATACCCTGACCATCCTCAAAGAAGAGCGGGCGGGGGAACTGGGCGGGGTGATGCACTGCTTTTCCGGGAGCTGGGAGACAGCGAAGGAATGCCTGAAGCTGGGGTTCTACATCTCCATCGCCGGACCGGTGACCTTCCGCAACGCCCCCAAAGTGCAGGAGGTGGCGCAAAAGGCGCCCCTGGACCGTTTGCTGGTCGAGACCGATTCCCCCTATCTCGCGCCGGACCCCTACCGGGGCAAGCGCAACGAATCGGCTTATGTCCGCCTGGTAGCGGAGAAGATCGCGTCCCTGCGGGGCATCGGCTTCGAGCAGGTGGCCGAAGCCACGACCGCCAACGCCCGGCGGCTGTTCGGGATCTAACCCTTTACACCGTGGTCCAAACCGGCGCCCCGGCGGCGCCGGTTTGACATAACGGGCTAAATTCGGTACAATGGGTCTATCAAAGGCCGGGAGGGATGGGAATGAGAACACGGTCCCCGCGCACCGTTTGGCTCAGTCTCCTTCTCCTTACCATTGTTCTGATTAGCGGCGCCTATGCTT
>CAZHIT010000073.1:1144-2031 GCA_964533125.1 uncultured Candidatus Sumerlaeota bacterium | reverse complement strand
TGGGCGCAAAAAACAGTAACCCTGACCGTAGACGGATCAGCAAGCGAAGTGGTGACCTTCCACCGGACGACCGCCGGTGTGCTCGCCCAGGCAGGGATCACCTTAGGCGACAAAGACGCGGTCAGTCCGGATCCCGCCGCTCCATTAACCGAAGGGCAAAGCATCGTCGTGACCCGGGCGGTGTCGCTTAGGGTACAGGCGGACCAGCAGGTTTATGATCTGCTGACCACCGCCGCCACCGCCGGCGAGGCTTTAGCGGAAGCGGACATCAGCCTTGGCGCCCTGGACCGCTGTGAACCGGGGCCGGAAACCCCCGTTACCCCGGGGCTTACCCTGCAGATTGTGCGGGTGACCGAGAGCCTGGAGACCCGCACCGAAGCCATACCCTTTGCCGTGGAGAAGCGCAATGACGCGAGTCTCACAGTCGGCAGTGAACAGGTCAGGCAGGCCGGCCAGTCCGGAGAGGCTGAAGTGGTCTACCGGACGCTCACCGTGGACGGGGAGCCGCAGCCGGCGGAGGTCGTCACCCGGAAAATCCTCCTGGCCGCCCTCCCCCGCATCGTGGCGGTGGGGACCGCCCCCCGCACGGTCACCCGGGGCGGCGAGACGTTCCGCTATTCCCGCTCGCTGACTATGGAATCGACTGCCTACTTCCCCGATCCGGCCTGGTCGGATGGTTACACTTACCTGGGCTTAAAGGCGGAACGGGGGATTGTGGCGGTGGACCCGAAGGTGATACCGCTTCGGACCCGGCTGTATATCGAAGGTTACGGTTTTGCCATCGCCGGGGATATCGGCGGCGCCATCAAGGGCAATAAAATCGATGTCTGCGTGGCGACCTACGAAGAGGCCATGCAATGGGGCCGGCGGCTGGTGAAGGTGTATAT
>CAZHIT010000073.1:0-1134 GCA_964533125.1 uncultured Candidatus Sumerlaeota bacterium | reverse complement strand
TATTATCGATGGTTAACCGGGGGCAGGTACTCACCTGCCCTCTTGTCTTCGCATAACCCAAATAAATAACCCGACTGGTGTATACAATAATCATTGGCGACCGTTCCCGCGAGGGGAGCGGAGTTGGGGGGCCTGCAGTATGCCAAAAATCATCGCGCCCGGGGTGACGGCTTCCCTGCTGCGGCAGTACGGCCTGCACCCCCGCAAAAATTTCGGCCAGAATTTCCTGACTGACGAAGTGGTCCTTGAGCGGATTGTGGCCGCCGCCGGGGTGGAGACCGGGGACCTGGTGCTCGAGGTCGGGCCTGGGCTAGGCACCGTTACCCAGGCCCTGGCGGAACGGGCAGGGAAAGTGGTGGCGGTGGAGATTGACCGGGACCTGGTGGCGGCGCTTAGCGTGATCCTCTCGCCCTGCTCCAACGTCACGGTGGTGGAAGGCGATATCCTGGCGGTAGACCTCGCGGCACTCCTGCAGGAAGCCGACCCGGAAGGCCGCTGGCAGCGGAAGATGGTAGGGAACCTCCCCTACTACATCACCACCCCGATTATCTTCCGGCTGATTGAGAGTAACTTAGGCTTCCGGGTCCTGGTGGTTATGGTCCAGAAAGAAGTGGCGGAGCGGATCACTGCCGCCCCGGGCGGCAAAGAGTACGGGGCCCTCTCGGTGGCGGTCCAGTACCGGGCGGTGCCGGAGGTGGTTACCGTCGTCCCCCGGACGGCGTTTATGCCCTCACCCCAGGTGGATTCGGCAGTGCTGCGCCTGACCGTGCGGGAGCGGCCGCCGGTCGAGGTAAATGACGAAGCCACCTTTTTCCGGGTGGTGCGGGCGGCCTTCGGGCATCGGCGCAAAACCATCAGTAACGCGCTTGTGCACAGCGATCTGGGCCTGGCCAAAGAAGAGGTGCAGCGCCGCCTGGAGCAGGCCGGGATTGAACCGCAGCGGCGGGGGGAAACCCTCAGCCTGGTGGAGTTTGCCGGCCTGGCCAATCTGCTTTCGCCGCTGACCGAACCGGGAAACAAAACCGGAAGGGAGTGAGATGATGCCGGAGATGGAGTTTACCAGCCCCACTTTGGGGACCCTCAGCTTTTCCGCCATGTTTAATGAGATTATCACCTATATCGGCGAGAGCCCGG
>CAZHIT010000072.1:0-10597 GCA_964533125.1 uncultured Candidatus Sumerlaeota bacterium | reverse complement strand
AGATTTGATTATATTTATATTGTGTTTTACAATGAAACTTCCTCACATATTGAAAGGACCGCCATCCACGAAGCCGGCAACAATATGCTGATTAACAAGTCCCCGGTAAACCGCCCCGAAGGGGAGCCGTACGAAATCCTGGCCATCGGCGACCCGACCACACTCAACCGCCTGTTTAGGGTTACCGACGGCCTGCTGAACAGCTTAACCGAATTCGGGGGCGTTTCGGTGACCATCAATGAAGAAGTGGAAGTGCAGGTACCGGCCTTATCGGGGGGAACGCGCTTTGTGCTGGCCCAACCGGTGGAATCGTAGGCAGCGGGGCGGAGGATTCCGCCCCGGTTTTTTTGCGGCGGGCATTGGAGGAGGTGCGGGCGGTGGCGCTCGAAATCGAAGTGATGCAGCAGTTGTTCCGACAGGCGGCGGCGATCTTGGCGCAGATCCGGCAAGATTGGCCGGCCGATGGCACCCCACCGCCGGATGCCCTGGCCGGGCTGCTGGCCCTGGTTTTGCGGGCCTGCGACCTGGTTCTGATCACGTTTGGGTACCGGCGGCCGGCGGGATTAGCTGAGGCTCTGGGGCTTCTCGCACGGGAAGGGGTAATCACGCTGGCGACAGCCGAAGATCTGACTTGGTTGGTGAGTGAGATCGAATCCAGCGGTGAAGCGACCGGAGTACTGGCGGACGGCTCTCCGACACTCTCCGTCCGCCTTGAATCTGCTGTGGCCTGCCTGCGGCAGGAGATCAATCGGTATCTGATTGACGCCGATTTTCCGGTCTGATGATGTGCCAGGTCTTGCTGAACCCAACGGATCTGACCGGATCAAACGGGCCTGACGGGATCCACACTGGTATATTTGGCGCTTTCCCGGTTCACCCTATAACCGCAACGCGGTTCCGGGAAGGCAGGGAAAGCCATGTTAAGTCAGGCGTGGCGCTGGCGCATTGTGCGGACGGCGTATTTTTGGGGAATGATGCTCTTGGTTTTGGCCGGTCTGCTGTTTTACCGGCAGGGCTGGCAGGGCCGGGAACTGGCCAGCCGGGCGCTTAGGCAGCGCAGCTATGCGTATAACCTTGCGCCTGAGCGGGGTCGGATACTGGATCGCAACGGTCTCTTGCTGACTGGGGAAGGACAGCAAGTGAGCGCCATCGTTTTCCCGGCCCTGGTGGGGGACAAACCGGCGGCGGCAGACGCGGTGGCCCGGGTCCTGACCATGGAGCGGGAAGCGGTCCTCACCAAGCTCCTGCGGCAAAAGCTGCCGTTTCGTTTGAAGACGGGGCTTAGCCCCCGGGAAACCTGGGAACTGACCGAAATCGGCCTGGGAGGGGTTTTAGCTGTAACCGAAAAGGTCCGCTACGGTCCGGCCGCGCTCGCGAGCCATACCTTAGGATATATCAACAGCGCCGACAACTGCGGGGTAGCCGGGATCGAAAAGGCCTATAACGATGTCCTTTGCACCGGGGGTGGGGAAACCGTGACGGCCCTGGTTGACGCGAACCAGAACCTGATTCCCCAGGGAGGCTATCGCCGCCAGGCGGCCGAGGCGGCGGCGGGGGATGTGCAGCTAACCCTGGACCGGCGTATCCAGGCGATTGTGGAGACGGTGATGGACGACCAGTTGGCCAAGGGCGCGGTGGTGGTGCTCCGCCCCGGCAGCGGGGAGATATTGGCCATCGCCAGCCGCCCAGACTTCGCGCCCGGTGATGTCGGCGCTTACCTGGCGGGGTCGGAGGCGGCTTTGCTGAACCGGGCGGTGCAGGGCTACCCCCCCGGATCTATTTTCAAGCTGGTGATTGCCGCCGCTTTGCTGGAGGAGCACCTGGTCCGGGAGGACGAGGTGTTTTTCTGCCCGGGGCAGATCAAAATTGGGAGCCGGACGATTCTCTGCCACCAGTGGGAAAAGTGCGGCCACGGCACGCTGACCCTGGCCGAAGCGGTGGCCCAGTCCTGCAATGTGGCGCTGATTGAAGCCGGCCAGCGCCTCAGCTTAAGCCAGATCAACGATTACGCCCGCCGCTTTGGCTTTGGCGCACGCCTGGAGTTTGGCCTGCCGGAGGAAGCGGGCGGGGGTCTTGAGACCCGCACCACGGTGTATGCCGGCGATATTGCGAACCTGTGCATCGGGCAGGGGGCTTTGCTCGCGACCCCGGTGCAGGTAGCCCAGATGCTGGCGGTGATCGCCAACGGCGGGGTGAAAGTCCCCCTGCGCCTGGTGAGCGACCCGGCGGCGCCCGGACCGGCCGGTACCGGGTCGGAGGCAGTACTCACACCGGCGACGGCGCAGCGGCTGCAGGCGAGGGACGAATTTGTGGTTGCGGGCGGGACCGGCCGGGCAGCCCAGGTGGCAGGACTGACCGTGGCCGGCAAAACCGGTTCGGCCGAAACCGGCCGGTACAGGGAAGACGGCGAGGCCATCATCCAGGCTTGGTTTGCCGGGTATGTGCCGGCGGCGGCGCCGGAGCTGGTGATTGTGGTTTTGGCCGAAGACGGTGAATCCGGCAGCAGTTCGGCGGCGCCGGTGTTCCGGGCCATCGTCGAAACCATTTATCGACAATAAAGAACGCAATGGGCCGCTCACTAGCCGCTATTAGCCGCTCCGCAGGCCTTTTCTGTCGAACTGCCTTCCCAACCGCATGACTCTGTGGTATTATGGAATTGGTTGGTAAGTGTGGACAGAGGAGTGAAGCTATGCGGGTTGCCAGGCTGGATTCCAAATTGGTCGGCAAGCAGCTGGCCAAAACGCTCTACACCAGTGACGGCCGGGCGTTGCTGCGGGCCGGGGTCGTTTTAACCGAAGAATACATCCGCAGCCTGATGGTGTCCGGCTATCAGCGAGCGTACATCCACGATGAGTACGCAGCCAATATCGAGCCGGACGAGTTATTGGACGAAGCGGTACGGGTGAAAGCGATCAGCTCCGTGAAAAGCATCATGGAGCGGTATGCATCGGGGAAGGCCATGAACAACACCGGCGTGACCACGGTGGTGAAGGACCTGATCGATTCGATCCGTCAGAAAAACCGTCTTTTCGTCGGTCTGGCGGACTTGCGGAGCTTTGATGATTATACCTTTGGGCATTCGGTGAATGTGTGCCTGCTGGCCCTGGTGATAGGGAACAGCCTCTACTACGACCAGCGCCAACTGCAGGAGTTGGGGATCGGCGCCCTGATGCACGATATCGGCAAAATGCTGACCCCGCTTAAGATATTGAATAAGCCGGGTAAGCTGGATGCCGGCGAGTTTGAGGTTATCCGCAAACACCCGGGCGACGGCTTTGACATCCTGCGGCAAAACTTCGACATCAGCCTGCTCTCTTCCCACGTTCCGTTCGAGCACCACGAGCGCTGCGACGGGAGCGGTTACCCGCGGGGATTAAAGGGCGGGGAGATATTGGAGTATGCTCGCATCGTGGCCATTGCTGATGTTTACGACGCGGTGACCAATGACCGAGTATACCGGCCCCGGTTAAACCAGTACCAGGCGTACAACCTGGTGGCGGCCGAGGCGGACCGCGGCTTTGACAAGCGGATCGCTCAGCGTTTTTTGGCCCGGATGCTGGTGTTCCCGAACGGGACAATTGTGCGCTTAAGTACCGGCGCGACTGGGATTATCATCCGCCAGGCCGAGAAAGCGAACGACCAGCCGACCATCCGGGTCCTGACCCGGCCCGACGGGTCGTACCTGCCGGAGCCCAAAGAAATGACCCTGCAGGGGAACCCCGACCTGCGGATTGTGGCCGTGCTGGAGGATTATTTACCGCAGGAGCAAGTAAGCTAGCGGGAACGGTTTGGCCTCTGCCGGGCGGCCAGGCCGTTTTGTTTTTTATACTCGACGGTCGGCGAACAGGTAAAAACTGGCTGGAACACTTCCCCGGCTCCGCTCATATAATCTAGGGCGGAGTAAACCGGGAGGTGAACTGCCTATGGAACCGGCAAGCCTGGCGCTGTTGACGGCTTCACTGCTGCGCGGATTAACCCTGTTAGTCTCCTACATCACCAACGGCAACACCTTTCCCCAACCCCTGTCGGAGGCCGAGGAACAAAAATACCTGGAACGGCTGGAGCAGGGGGACGAAAGCGCCCGGAACGTCCTGATCGAGCGCAACCTGCGCCTGGTGGCCCATATCGTCAAGAAGTTTGACAACACTGCCGAAGACGCCGACGACCTGATCTCGGTGGGCACCATCGGCCTGATCAAGGCGATCAGCACCTTTGACCGGATGCGGGGTACGCGGCTCGCGACCTACGCGGCGCGGTGCATCGAAAACGAAATCCTGATGCAGTTGCGTTCTTCCCGCAATAACTGGGCGGAGGTCTCGCTGCACGATTCCATCGGCGTCGACAAGGAAGGCAACGAAATCACCCTGATCGACGTTCTGGGCACGGACCCGGATACCGTCTCGGATAAAGTCGAGACGGATTTTGAGTACCGGCGGCTGTACGAAAAAATTCGGGAGCTGGGGCCGCGGGAAAAACTGGTTCTGGCCCTGCGCTACGGGCTCCCAAACGGCTTCCGCAAGACGCAACGCGAAATCGCCAAGATGCTGGGCATCTCCCGCTCCTATGTATCGCGAATCGAGAAGAAAGCGGTCAGCAAACTATACAAAGAACTGTCGATCGAAAGCTGCCGGTAAACGCACCGGCGGCTTTTGCGTTAGTCCGGCCTGTGGTATAATGGGGGAAAAGTGGTGGAGAGGTGGACCAATGCTGCCTTTGCTCTGTCCGGACCTGTACCTGCCTTCGGTGTTCGCCCTCCGGCCCGCCGAACTTAGCGCGCGGGGGATACGGGGTCTGATTATCGATCTGGATAATACCTTGATTAAATGGGGCGAAGCCGCGAGCGACGCCCGCCTGCCGGCCTGGGCCGGCGCCTTGCGGGCAGAAGGGTTTAGCCTCTGCATCGTATCGAACAACGGCGGGGCCCGGGTGCTCAACCTGGCTACCGCTTTGGGGATTCCGGTAGTGACCAATGCCGGCAAGCCCCGGGCCAGGGCGTTTTGGCGGGCCATGCAGATATTGCAGACCGAACCGGCGGACACAGCGATGATGGGCGACCAGGTGTTTACCGATGTGCTGGGGGCTAAACGTCTGGGGCTTTTCGCCATTTTGGTCGTGCCCCTCAGCCGGCACGAGTTTATCGGTACGCGCCTGGTCCGGCTGCTGGAGCGGCGCGTGCTGCACAGTTTGCAGGCACGGGGATTGCTGGCGCAGGAAAGTGAGGGAAGCCCGGATGATTCGGATTCTGGTAGCTGATGACGTGCCCATCGAGCGGGAGATTTTGCGGGAGTACCTCTCGGGTTTCCCGGCCGTCTGCCGGGTGGTGGCGGAAGCGGGGAACGGACTAGATGCGGTTCGCCTGGCCGGGACCCAGCCGGTTGACCTCGCGCTAATGGATGTGCGGATGCCACTGTTGGATGGGATTGAGGCGGCCCGGCGCCTGCGGGCGGAGGGGAAGCCGCTGAAGATTATCACTTACACCGGTTACTCCGGTCAGGGTATCCGGGAGATGGCCATGGCCGCCGGCGCGAACGCGCATTTTACCAAACCCTTTAGCCTGGCCGACCTGTACCAGACGATCTGCACTCTGATGGGAACAGACGGAGCCTAAGCCGATTCGGATTTTCCGGCGTGGATGGTATAACTTGGCACAAACGGTGGATAATACTGGAGTAAAGGCCGTCTTTCCCGCTCTGGCGGGGTGAGGGAGGTAAACCGTTGGCCAGTAAGCTGATAACCATCAACCGGGAACTCTCGTCGGAGGAGGTCCACGCGGTCGCTCGCTCCGGCTCGCTGCTGAAGTATATGCGGACCATGGTGCGGGATATCCGCAAGCAGGACCCGGAGTTATCTCAATACCAGCTCTACGATATCGGCATCAGCCGGGTCGGGGGGCGGTTTGCGATCAACCTGTATTTCTTTTCCTGAGAGCTGCCTAAGCGAGGCAGCTATTTTTCTGCAGCAGGATTTGGGCAGCGGCGGGTGAATTATTAGCCATGAGATGAAATGGTGTGTCGTTGGGAAAGGGAGGGGAGAAGATGGCGTCCGGGAGCACCAGTGTTTACGGCCTGATCGGTTACCCGGTTCGGCAGAGCCTTTCGCCCATCCTGCACAACGCTGCTTTCCGCGCTTTGGGCCTGGACGCAGTCTATGTAACCTTCCCGGTGCCGCCGGAGGATCTGGCGTCAGCCATCGCCGGGGTGCGGGCGCTGGGGGTGGCGGGGATCAATGTAACAATACCGCATAAAGAGCGGGTGATCGAATATTTGGATGACCTGGCACCGGAGGCCCACCGCATCGGTTCGGTCAACACGGTCCGCCGGGAGGGGGACCGCCTGGTCGGGTACAGCACCGACGGTTACGGATTCGGACAAGCTTTGCTGGAAGCAGGTTTCAACCCGGCTGGCCGCAATGCGCTGATATGCGGGGCGGGCGGGGCGGCGCGGGCGGTGGCAGCCTGGTTGCTTGGGACGGAGGCCGCGCGGGTTGCGGTCGCCGGCCGGACGCCGGCCCGGGTGGAGCAGTTGGAGGCGGACTTAGCGTCCCTGGCCGGTGGGCGGCTGAGCGGGCTGCCCTGGGTGCGGGAGGACCTGAACCGGGCGCTGGCGGCAACGGATCTAGTGGTCAACGCCACTCCCATAGGGATGGGGCCGGAGACTGGATTGACCCTACCGCTGGATTTTCCCCCGGGGGAGACTGGGCGTCTGGCCTATGATTTGATCTATCACCCAAACCCTACTGGCTTCATGCGCCAGGCTGCCGAGCAGGGTTGGAGCACGGCCGGGGGATTAGGGATGCTGATACACCAGGCGGCCCGTGCCTTCACCCTCTGGACCGGGTATCCGGTGCCGGTGGCGGTGATGCGGGACGCCATCCGGGGAGGCGGGGAGCGATGAGACGGCCAGCGCCGGCGGCGGGAAACCTCATCCTCATCGGCTGTGTGGGTACGGGCAAAGCGACGCTGGGGGTCAGGGCCGCCCGTCAGCTTGGCTTGGAATATCTGAGCACGGACAGGGAAGCAGAGAAGCTGGCGGGAGAGTCAGTCAGCGAAATCTTTCGGGACCAGGGCGAAGCCGCGTTCCGGGTCTGGGAGACGGAAGCGGTCCGCCTGGCCTGCCGGGAGCGTAGGACGGTAATCGACTGCGGCGGCGGGGCGACGATCGCACCAATAAACCGGGAGCGGCTGCAGGGGAGCGGGATCGTACTGGCCCTGACGGCGACCCCGGCGGTGATTGCGGCGCGCTGCCGGCGGGACGGGGGACGACCGCTTCTGGCGGTGGCGGATCCCTTACCAAAAATTGAACTCCTCCGGCAGGAGCGGGAGGAGGCTTACGCTTGGGCTGACTATAGCCTGGATACGAGCGAACTGACTCCGGAGCAAGTGGTATCTTGGGCCGCCGGTCTATATATGGAGCATTACCCTCAGCCAGAGAGACCAGTGGAAGGGGGACGGGAGGATGCCAACGGTAAGGGTTGATTTGCCCGGGCGCGGTTACGATATCCGCATCGGGCGCGGTTTGCTCGCTTCTCTCGGTACTGCGGTGGCGGACCTGCACCCGACCGCGGTGATGGTAGTCACCGATCCGACCGTGTCTGCGCTCTACGGAGAGAAGGTCACACAGGCGCTGGCGGCGGCGGGTATCCGGCATTTTGTCGTGGTGGTCCCAGCGGGGGAAGCGGCGAAAAGCATGGAATGGGCGATGCATCTATACGACAGCGCCAGCGCCGGGGGCCTCGACCGGGATGGCCTGGTGCTGGCCCTGGGCGGCGGGGTGGTGGGGGACCTGGCCGGTTTCGTGGCCGCCACCTGGCTGCGGGGGGTGCGTCTGGTGCAAATCCCGACCACCATAATGGCGCAGGTTGACAGCAGTGTCGGCGGCAAGGTAGCCGTCAACCATCCCCGGGGGAAAAATCTGATCGGGTGTTTCTGTCATCCAGAGCTGGTGCTCACCGATCCAGAGCTTCTCACAACCCTGCCGGCGCGGGAAGCCGCCGCCGGGCTGGCAGAAGTCATCAAATACGGCGTAATCAGCGATGCTTGGCTGTTTGCTCTGCTCGAAGACAGAATTGAGGATCTGACACAGTCCAGGGAACGCGATGGAGACCTGGATGCGGTTGTCATCGTCCGGTGCTGTGCGATCAAGGCCGGGATTACGGCCCGGGATGAGCGGGATACCGGGGAGCGACGGAATTTGAACTTCGGGCATACCCTTGGGCACGCTCTGGAAGCGGTCACTGGATACAGCCATTATCGCCACGGCGAAGCGGTGGCCATCGGCATGGTCGCCGCCGCCCGCATTTCCGTGGGCTTGGGGATGCTGGATCTTGAGTCCGCCGTCCGGCTGGAGCGGCTCCTGGCGCGGGCCGGGCTGCCGATAGGGTTCGACGCGCCGGTGCAAGCGGTGCTGGCCGGCCTGCCCCGGGACAAAAAAGCGAGCGGCGGCCGGATGCGGTGGGTCTTACCGGAAACCATCGGGCGGGTGCGGGTGACCGAGGAGGTGCCGCCGGAAGTGGTTCGGGCCGTCCTGGCAAAACTGCCGGAGACAGCCCGCAGAGTGTAAACCGGCCTAGAGTTGCCGCCAGTCCGTACTGCCGGACGGAACCTGATAGGCTGGCAGACAGTGCCGGTAGATGACGCAGTAACCTTCCTGCCAGTTGACGCATTGGTCGCAGACGGGCTCGGCGGCGGCCGAGTTGGCCAGGGAGATTCCGTACCCCTGGGCTTCAAGGATCGATTCGTAGGCGTGACACTCACGGGCGATAGAGGATAAATCGGGCTCAGACATCGTTGTCCCTCCAGTCGGTGTTTTGCCTTTAGTATTGACCCAGGCGAAGGATTTATAATTATACAGCGAAAAATTCGGCCGCGCCGGCGGCTCAGACGACGAAGAGGGAATGCCATCCGCGGGAGGGATGAGCGTGAATCAAGTGCCGGTAACCCAAACCAGGCCCGCCTTTCCCCCTTACCCCCTGATCGGGGTGGGGGTAATCGCGGTTTCGTTTGCCGCTGTGCTGATTAAGCTCGCGGCGGCGCCGCCGCTGGTCATTGCTTTTTACCGGATGCTGTTTACCTTTCTGATGCTGGCGCCCCTGGCCTGGGGTCTCGCCCGGGAAGACTTGCGGCGCATCAGCCGCCGGGACTGGATCGGGACGCTGGCCGCCGGGTTTTCCCTGGCGCTCCATTTTGCGTCCTGGATTTCTTCGCTCCGTTACACCTCGGTTGCCAGTTCCACCGTGCTCGTGACCACTCAGCCGGTGTTTGTGGTCCTCGGCTCCTGGCTGTTGTTCCGGGAGCGGTTCCCGACCCGGGCGCTCATGGGTTTGGCGCTCGCCTTCGGCGGCAGCAGTTTGATTGGGCTGAGCGACTTCCGGGTGGGCGGTCAGGCCCTCTGGGGCGACCTGTTGGCCCTCGTGGGGGCGGTGACCTTCGCGGCCTACCTGCTTCTGGGCCGGGGTTTACGCCAGCGCCTGGCCATTTTGCCGTATACCGCCCTGGTGTACGGAAGCTGTACCCTGGTGCTGCTGCTGTTTTGTCTGTTTAACGGACTGCCGCTCTACCCCTATGCGCCGGGCGATTTCGCGATCTTCGCGACCCTGGCTTTCCTCTCGACCGTGATTGGCCATTCCATCTTCAACTGGGCAGTGAAGTTCGTCGCCGCCCCGGTCATCGCGGTGAGCATTTTAGGGGAACCGGTGGGGGCGACACTGCTGGCCGCCCTGCTGCTGCGGGAGACGCCGACGCTGCTCCAGCTGGCGGGCGGGGGCGTCATTCTGGTGGGCATCACGGTGTTTATCGTCTCCAGCCAGGGCGGGGCGAAAAAGGAGGGAACACAGTGCTGATTATCGACCGGTTCGAAGGCGAATGGGCGGCGCTGGAGTTGGGCGAGAAGACCCTCCGCCTGCCGCGGGAACTGCTGCCGACCGGCGCGCAGGAGGGCGACAGTCTGAGCTTAAAGCTAACCAAGGACGAGAACGAGGGGCGCCGCCGCCGGGAGAGCATTCAGGCCTTGGCGGACGAACTCTTCGAGCGCAAGCCGTGAAGCCGCTTCGCCCTCGTTTGGGCTGGCTGGTTTTGCTGGCGATAGTCTTTTTGCTCTCGCGGTCCGGTCGCTTTGGGACCGAGCCGGCCGCCGATCCGGGTTCCCAGGCGGCACTGCGGATACATTGCCTCGATGTGGGGCAGGCGGACTGCCTGTTCGTGCAGTTTCCCGGCGGGGCGACTGCTTTGGTGGACGGCGGCACGAAAACGGACGGCGAAAGCATAGTGGCCTACCTGCAAGAGCAGAAGGTCGAGCGCATCGACTACCTGATCGCCACCCACCCGCACGCGGATCATATCGGCGGGTTGCCTGAGGTTCTGGAGGCTTTTCCGGTCGGGAAGGTGTATGCTCCCCGGGCGGTGGCGAACACGGCGACCTATGAGAATTTTCTCTTGGCGGTGAAGGAAGCGGGTTTGAACATAACGCCGGCCAGCGCCGGGGTCGAGTTTATGCCGGGCGAAGGCGTCCGGGCGCTGTTCCTGGCGCCGGATGCCGATGCGGAGGTCAGTCTGAACAACGCGAGCGCGGTGCTGCACCTGACCTATGGTGACAAGGCAATC
>CAZHIT010000071.1:0-10615 GCA_964533125.1 uncultured Candidatus Sumerlaeota bacterium | reverse complement strand
AAAACAGGGGGAGCGCCTTGGCACAAAGCTCCTGGCAGTACTGGCGGGCCTGGCCGACCGCCGCGGCGTTATTTAGCAAGACCCCCGACAACTGGTATTCCGGACCGATGCTGTCACTGACCGAGACGAAGAGGCAGTAACGGTCGGTGACGATCAGATTATGGGCCGCGATCGGGCTCACCCGCACCTGGCAGGCGATTTGCTTCAGCTTGGCGTACAGAGGGGAGCCCAAAGTGGAAAGGTTCGGGACGATGGCCTGCAGGCGGCGGTCCGGTCCATCTAAGTGCGCCGCGGTGAGGAAACAGTCCAGAATAACTTTGAGCGCCGAACCGCAGAGAAACACTTCCCCGGCGGTTTCGGATGCAATCAGATATTCGATTGCATCCAGAACCAACCGGGTATTGCTGAGAAAGCCGCTGCTGAGAGCGTCAATATCCATTACCATCCTCCTTTACCGGCGTAATCTGGGTTGATCCAATTCACGTCCATTATACCAGAAAAACAGCCGTTTCCAAGGTTGAGTTGATGAAAAAAGCCGAACGACTCCGGTCCGACCGGACGCAGGCGAAGCGGTTCTGGCGGTATTATCCCCATTATTTTGGCGTCTGGGTGCCGGATGACGATAAGCACCGCCTGGGTTTATGCGTTGGAGAGCCGTTGAAAACCGAGGTTAGAAGCCAGCGTCGCTAAGTATCTCCGGCCGGCCGATACCGGGAATGGCAAAAACAGGCGAAGAAAAATCCGGTCTTTGCCGCCGGGAGAGCAGGAGTTTAGCGAAGGAAGGCGAATATTAGTTCACACAGCGGAATTGTATTTCCCATAGAGAAACAGTCCTGCTGTGACGGGTCGCATTGGCCCCGGGTTACGGTCTGGCGCCCGCCAAATATAAGTTAGGGGTTGAGTCACAGTTGGAACAGCAGGCGAGAGAGGATAAGTATATATTGCAGTCGGTGGAAAATGCCCTGCGTCTGGTGGAGGCGCTCAGCGGGGTGGATGAAACCGGAATTTCGGTCCTGAGCAGTCAGCTGAAACTGGGGAAGAGTACGGTCTTCCGGCTACTGGCGACGCTGAAAAGCAAAGGTTATGTCAAGCAGAATCCCCAGAACGAAAAGTACAGCCTGGGTCTCAAATTCGCCCACCTGGGCTCGGCGGTGATCGCCAAGCTGAACCTGATCGATGTCGCCCATCCCTTTTTGCAGCAGTTGTCGCGGCAGTACGACGAGACTACCCATTTGGTGATTCTGGACGGCGACGAAGGGGTGTTCGTCGACCGGGTGAGCAGTTCGGTCAACACCCTCCAGATGCAGTCGTCGGTCGGGTCGCGGATGCCGGCGTACTGCACGGCCACCGGCAAGCTCCTGCTGGCTTTCAATCACTCAGATGATCTGGACCAGTACCTCGGGCGGGTTCAGTTTGTCCGCTTCACCCACAACACTATCACCAGCCGGGAGGCGCTCCGGGCTGAGCTAATGCAAATCCGCGCCGATGGCTACTCGGAGGACCGGGAAGAGAAGGAAGTCGGGCTGTTCTGCTACGCCGCCCCGGTGCGGGACAACACCGGCCAAATCGTCGCCGCCTGCAGTATTTCCGGCCCGGGTTTCCGGATAAAGGAGAAGCGGCCGGAGCTGATTGACGCCATTCGCCAGACGGCCGAGACCATCTCGGCGGCCATCCGCTGGAGTCACGACTGAGCGGACCGGCGGCCATCGCGGCAGCATACTGACTGGCAGGTATTGGTTCTCTTTTTTTACCCTTTACGGCGAAACGCTATTTCTATATACGGAACACAAGCGAAGGTATCCCTTAACCCAGCGCCGTTTGGCCAACCGGCATCGGTTGACCCGGCGGCCAGCGAGGCGCAAGTGCTCTGGCAGGTAAAGAAGCATTATGGGAGGGAGGTGTTAGGGGGCGCTTTTAGCGGTGGTACAGGACGGCGCAAGTTTGACGACCAAGACTGCAGGGTTGCAGAAGACGATGAAGGGGTGAAATTGTGAAGAAAAGTCTGATTCTGGTAGTAGCTGGTCTGTTGGTTTTAAGCCTCGTAGCCTCCGGCTGCGGCGGAGCGCCCGCCGTGGACACCAGCAAGAACGATTTTGTTTACGCCGTTGGCACCGAGCCGACAACTCTCGACCCGCATTTTGTCACCGATGTCAATACCGCCCGCGCGGTGATGCAGCTTTTTGAAACCCTGGTTACCTGGGACGAGAACTCTCAGATCGCCCCCCTGCTGGCCAAGAGTTGGACCGTGTCCGAGGACAAGCTGACCTGGACCTTCACTTTGCAGCAGGGTGTGAAATTCCACGACGGCGCGCCGTTTAACGCCGAAGCCGTCAAATACTCGATTGACCGCCTGGTCGATCCGGCCGTCGCCTCGCCGCGGGCCTCCACCGCCGCCACCATCGCCAAAGTATCGGTCCGCAGCGAATACGAAGTCGACATCACGGTCAAACAGCCGTCCGGCGCTTTCCTGGCCCAGCTGACCTCGTACAACCTCGCCATCGTCAGCCCCAAATCGGCGGCTGAGTTCGGCAAGGAGTTTGGCACCCACCCGGCCGGCACCGCCCCCCTCAAACTGGCCGAATGGATTCCGGGGCAGAGCCTGGTGTTCGAAGGCTTCGCCGATTACTGGGGCGAAAAGACCACTGTCAACAAAATCACCTACAAAGTCGTGCCCGAGGATACCTCCCGGGTGATGATGGTTAAGACCGGCGATGCCGATGTCGTCGTCGGTGTTCCCCCCATCCAGGTCGAGACCCTCAAAACCGACAGCAATGTCAAAGTCGTAATCGAAACCGGTTTCCGGACCATCTACGTCGGGATGAACTTAAAGCACAAACCCTTTGACAACCCCAAGGTACGCCAAGCCATCAACTACGCCATCGACCGCCAGTCGATCATTACCTATGTGCTGGGCGGGATCGGCAAAATGCCGGTGGGCGTCGAATCCACCGTTATCTCCAACGCCGCCACCGACCTGGCCCCCTACACCTACGACCCGGCCAAGGCCAAGGCCCTGTTAGCGGAAGCGGGCTACCCCAATGGATTTAAGACCACTTTCCACACCCCGGAAGGCCGCTACCCCATGGACAAACAGGTCGCCGAAGTCGTGCAGAGCCAGCTGAAAGAAGTCGGCATCGACGCCGAAATCAAGGTCCTGGATTGGGGCGCCTACCAGGAAGCGACCACCAAGGGTGAGGTTACCCGGCTCTTCCTCCTGGGCAAAGGCTGTCCCTCGGGCGATCCGGACTTCGACCTGTCGCTGAGCTTTACCACCGGCGGCAGCATGAACAACTCCTTCTACTCCAATACCACCGTTGATGCTCTGCTGGCGCAGCAGCGGGTGAACGTCGACCCGGTTTCCCGGGCGGCGCAGCTCCACGAACTGCAGCGGCTCATCCACGAGGATGCTCCCTGGGCGGTGCTGTACTACGAAGAGCAGACCATGGCCACCCGGGCCGACATCGAAGGCTTCGAACTGTACCCGAACGAGATGCTCAGCTTAAAATACCTGAAACGGAAATAGCCTAAGGATCCAATCTAACGCCCGAACCGTATCCGGGAAAAATACCTGAAACGGAAATACTCTGGCGGTTCCCCCCGCCTTTCCCGCCGGAAAGGCGGGGGGAACAATAAATAATGCAGAGGGTGGAGGACATGGGGAAGTTTATTCTGAAGCGCATCGTTGCCTTAATACCCATTCTGCTGGTCGTTTCGCTCCTCATCTTCGGCATGGTGCACCTGATGCCGGGTGACCCGGCCCGCATCATCGCGGGCGAAAGCGCTTCGGATGTGGATATCCAGAACGTCCGCAAATCGCTCGGCCTGGATAAACCGGTATATATGCAGTACCTCATCTACCTTGGCCGGGTCGTCCGGGGCGATCTGGGGACCTCGGTGAAGACCGGCCGCCCGGTTTCCCAGGAAATTATGGCCCGCCTGCCCAACACCGTGCGGCTGGCGACGGCCGCGATTATCATCGCCGTGGTCTTCGGGATCTTCATCGGGATCATCTCCGCCACCCGTAAGTATTCGGTGTTCGACAACTTCAGTATGTTTCTGGCCTTGCTGGGGGTATCGGCCCCGCCGTTTTACCTTGGGCTGATGCTGATGCTGCTGTTCTCGGTGCAGCTGGGCTGGATCCCCTTGCTGGGGAACGACGGCTGGATCAGCCTGATTCTACCGGCCATCACCCTTAGTCTGCGCAGTCTGGCCATCATTGCCCGCATGACCCGCTCCAGTATGCTCGAGGTGATGAGTCAGGACTACATCGTCAATGCCCGGGCGCAGGGCTTCTCCGAGCGGGTGGTCATCTACGGCCACGCCCTCAAAAACGCCATGAATACTATCGTCACCGTCGCCGGGCTCCAGTTCGGGTACCTTCTGGGTGGGGCGGTGGTGACGGAGAAGGTTTTCGCCTGGCCGGGCCTGGGGCAGCTGGTCGTGGACGCCATCCGCGCCCAGGACTTCCCGGTGGTCCAATCGACGATTCTGGTCATTGCCAGCGCCTTTGTTTTGGTCAATCTGGCAGTGGATGTTCTCTACGCAGTGATAAACCCCCGGATCAAGTACAGTTAAGCCGGGGCGGGAGGGGATTGCATGAAAACAGAAATACCCGTTAACCTGCCCGGCAGCGGGGCGGTCCGGCTGGAGGAGACGGCAGCGACGGTTTCCGACAATCAGCTCAGGCGCATGTGGTATACCTTTAAAAAGCGCAAAGTGGCGGTAGCCGGCCTCGTGATTGTGACGCTCTTCCTGCTGCTGGCGTTGACCGCTCCCTGGATCGCTCCTTATGACCCCATCAAGCAGGACCTTCCCAATATGCTGCAGTCGCCCAGCCGGGCGCATTGGCTGGGTACGGACGAAACCGGCCGGGATATCCTCAGCCGTCTCTTGTACGGCGCCCGGATTTCCATGCAAGTTGGTCTGACGTCGGTTGGCATCGCTGTGGTCATTGGGGTCCCCGTCGGGGTTATAGCGGGCTATTTCGGCGGGAAAATCGATGCCTGGCTGATGCGGGCCCTGGATGTACTCATGGCCTTCCCCGGAATTTTGCTGGCGATCTGTCTCGTGAGCATCATGGGACCTAGTCTGCAAAACGCCATGATCTCCGTCGGCATCTACGCTATGCCTAACTTCGCCCGTTTGGCCCGGGGGGAGACTATGGCCATTAAGAACAACGAATACATCGAGGCGAGCAAAGCTCTGGGGGCCAGCGACTTCCGCATCATTTATTCCCACATCCTCATCAATATCATCGCGCCGCTCATCGTGCTGGGGACCATGAGTTTTGGCAATGCCATTTTGACTACTTCCAGTCTGGGCTATCTGGGGATGGGCGCCCAGCCGCCGACACCGGAATGGGGAGCGATGCTCTCAAGCGGCCGGCAGTACCTCCTGCTCGCGCCCCACGTGACCACGATTCCGGGTCTGGTGATCCTGCTGTTGGTGCTTGGTCTCAACCTGTTCGGCGATGGGCTGCGGGATGTCCTGGACCCGAAACTAAAAGAGTAACCGCTGGGAGGAAGATAGATGTTAATTAATCAGGACCTTTGCCTGGGTTGCCGGCAGTGCCTGCTGGTCTGCCCGATGCGGGCGATCGGCTCCGCCGGTGATCAGGTCAGCATCAACCAGGGTTTATGCACGGAGTGCGGCGTCTGTTACCGGGCAAAAGTCTGCCCGGCCGACGCCATCGTCGCGAATGAACTAAAGTGGCCGCGGGTAATCCGGGCCCAGTTCAGCAATCCCCTCGCTACCCACCGCAATATCAAGATCGAAGGCCGGGGCACGGAAGAAATGAAGACCAACGACATCACCGGCCGGTTTGGCGCGCAGGAGATCGGCGTGGGGATTGAGCTCGGGCGGCCGGGCGTGGGGAGCAGTTTTGCCGATTTTGAGCGGGTGACTAAGGCCGTCGCCCGGTACGGTGTGGAGTTTGCGACCGACAACCCGACCACCCACCTCATCGACCGGGCGACCGGAGAGCTGCTTCCCGAGGTAGCGGATATCCGGTATGAGCGGGTTACCTCCGCCATCATCGAATGCAAGGTGACCAAAGAGCGGTTTGCCGGACTGTACGCCGTGCTGCAGCAGGTGGAGCCGGAGATCGAGACGGTGTTCAGCCTGGATCTGATTTTCCGGGATGTCGCCGCTTATCCGGATTTCCTGGGGTCGATGGGAATTACGGTCCGTCCCAACGCCAAAATCAATGTCGGCATGGCCGTCCGGCGGGGAGGGGAGAAGGAATGACACATTCACTGCACCGCAGCGGGGATGATCTGCGCCGCGACTATGTCGTGCTGGCCATGGGGGCGATGGGGTTTAACAAGGAAGAAGCCGGCGAAAAGTTGAAGGTCATCTCCCGCATCATGCTCGAACATGACCCGGTGAATATGGGTGACGCCGGGTACGGCAGTCTCATGGGCGGCCAGACGAAGGAGGACTTTCTCTCCGGCCGGACACCGAAGGTGATCACCGCCGTCTACACCGACGCAGCCACGATGGAGCGGGTGCTCGCCGCGATTAAGGCCGCCGACCTGGGCGTGTCGGTCGTGGTCTCCGGCCTGGCGGAAGAAGTAGAGACCAAGGTGGCAGCCCTCGGGCTCGAAATGCACACCATTAATCTCTCGGCCGGGTATTTTGGCCGGACCGAACTGATCGCCGAACCGGAAATATTGGAGTTTACTTCGATGTGCGGCCACCACATGATCGCGCCCGACCTGGTCCGCCATGTGCTAGAGGAGTACCGCGGCGGCCGGATGGACCTCGCGGCGGGAGCGGCGGTCTTAGGTAAGCACTGTGTGTGCGGCATCTTCAACGCCGCCCGGGCTAAAGAACTGCTGGTTAAGTACGGAGGCAGAGGGGGAGAAGAATGAACGACGTTTTTGCCTATATCGAAGCGAACAAGGAGCGGTATTTGGCTGAACTGTTCACGTTTTTGCGGCAGCCCAGCATCAGCGCCCAGAACACGGGCGTGAGCGAGTGTGCGGCACTTTTGGCGGACCTGATGCGCCAGAGCGGGATTGAGACGGCGATTTATCCCACTGCCCGGCACCCGGTGGTCTGCGGGGAGGTCAAAGGCCCGGCCGGGGCGCCGACGATTTTAGTCTATGGCCACTACGATGTCCAGCCGCCGGAGCCCTTTGAGCAGTGGCAGAGCGATCCTTTTGAACCGGTCATCCGGGACGGCAAAATCTACGCCCGGGGTTCTTCCGACGACAAAAGCCAGTTGTTTGCCCATGTGAAGGGGCTGGAGGCCTGGCGTAAGGTCCGGGGCGAACTGCCGGTGACCATTAAGTACATTTTCGAAGGCGAAGAAGAAATCGGCAGCCCAAACCTTGCGCCCTTTGCCGAGAGTCATCAAGAGTTGCTGAAGAGCGACGTGGCGGTCTTCTCCGACAGCCATATCCACGAGCCCGGGCGCCAGATGCTCATCCTGGGCTTAAAGGGCATGACCTACGTGTGGATCACCCTGAAAGGCGCCAACCGCGACGTCCGTTCGATGAAGGCCCCGACCGTTCCCAACCCGGTCTGGCGCATGATTGGCCTGCTGAACACCTTAAAGGGCGAAGACGGCCTGGTCCGCATCGAGGGTTTCTACGACGATGTCCGTCCCCTGCTTCCACTCGAGATGGAAGCGGTGAGCAAAATCCCTCTGGATGCGGCGGCCATCCGGCAGGACCTGGGCATCCAGACGCTGCTCACCAACCGGACCGGCGACCACTACTACTACAATCTGATTTTCGAGCCGACCTGCAACATTGCCGGCATCTACGGCGGCTACACCGGGAAGGGTTCGAAGACCATCATCCCCAGCACCGTGTCGGTGAAGATCGATATGCGCCTGGTGCCCGACCAAAAACCGCAGGATATCCTGGCCAAACTGCAGCGGCATCTCGAGAAGCACGGCTACGGCGATGCGGAGATTAGCTCCCACGGCATGATCAAGCCGTCCCGGACCCCGATCGATAACCCCTATGTTTCTCTGGTCGAAGCCGCAGTAAAAGAAGCCTGGGGCGAAGCGCCGCTGGTCTTCCCGGGCATCGGCGGGGCCGGGCCCAACTATGTGTTTACCGATATTCTGGGCATCCCCTGCATCGTCGTACCCTTCGCCGCCTCCGACCAGAACAACCACGCGCCGAATGAGAACATGATCGTCCACGGCTATATCAACGGGATTAAAACCAGCGCGGCCGTGATCGAAAAAATCGGCCGGGCAGGGGGGAAACAAAATGGATGATTTGCTGGCGAGAATCAGCGCCTATGTGGACGCCAACGCCGACCGCCTGGTAAGCGAGCTGCAGGCTTTTTTGCGCCAGCCCAGTATCTCGACCGAAAACATCGGGATGGAAGAATGCACGGCAATGCTCCAGCAGGAACTGAGCCGATTGGAGATGGACAACGAGATTCTCACCGTCCCCGGCGCTTTCCCGGCGGTGTACGGGACGACCCCGGCCAAAGGCCCCAAGAAAGAGCTCTTCGTCTACGGGCACTACGACGTCCAGTCGCCGGACCCGCTGGATAAATGGCATTACGACCCCTTCGGCGCGGAAATCCACGCCGGCCAGATCTACGCCCGGGGGGCGACCGACGACAAAGGGAACCTGTTCGCAAACCTAAAAGCGGCCGAAACGCTCAAGGCCATTTTAGGCGCCGTCCCGGCCGGCCTCAAGTTCTTCTTCGAAGGGGAAGAAGAGATCGGCAGCCCCAACCTTGAGGCTTATCTCTCCGGTTATGCCGAAAAACTGCGGGCGGACGCCGCCATCCTCTGCGACCGCGGGGTACACGAATCCGGCCGGCCCCAGATGTACCTGGGCAACAAAGGGATCCTTTCGGTCGAAATCCGGGCGAACCGGGCCAAGCGCGATGTCCACTCCGGCCACGCGCCGCTCATCCCGAACGCGATCTACGACCTGGTCCGGCTGCTAGAGAGTATGCGCCATCCGGACGGCACCATCGCCATTCCCGGGTACTACGACCAGGTGACCGGGCCTTCGCCGGCGGAAGTGGCTTGCCTGCGGGATATCCCCTTCGACCCGGAGCAGTTCCGGCGGGAGTACGCCATCCCGGCGATCATCGGCGGCGGCGAGCCTCTGGATATGCTCACCCGCCTCCTCTCTACCCCAACCTGTAATATTTCCGGTATCCGGGGCGGGTGGGCTGGCGAGCGCAGCAAGACCATCATCCCCTGTGAAGCCTGGGTCAGATTGGATATGCGCCTGGTCAAGAACCAAAGCATCGAAGAGGCCAAGGCCAAAATCGCCGCCTTTGTCGCCGCCTCCCCCTTCGGGGAATTTACGGTCCGCTTTTCCGGCAAAAACGAGCCTTACCAGGTCTCGCCGCAGGATGAACTGGTACAGCTGGCCATTGGTCTATCACGGGAGATCTACGGTGCGCCGCCGGTGGTCTGGCCGCTCCTGGATGGCTCCGGCCCGATGAACCTCTTCCCGGCCTGCCTGGGGACGGAATGCTTCATTATCGGTCTGGGCGCTCCCTTCTCCACCGCCAACACGCACGCCCCGGACGAGAATATCAGCATTGAGCAGTACCTGACCGGGATTAAGCTGATGGCCGCCATCTATTACCGGTATCTGGTTGAGTAACTTTTTTGGGAGTTGATATGGATGGATGAGCATCTGCTGCGCATCAAGGATTTAAGCGTAGAGTTTCGGACTTATGACGGCACGGTCAAAGCGATCAACCGCCTCAGCCTGGCCATTCCCCGCGGCCAGACCATCGGTCTGGTGGGGGAGACCGGGGCGGGCAAGACGACTGCCGCGCTTTCGATTATGAAACTCATCCCCAGCCCCGGGGTGGTGACCGCCGGTGAAATCTGGTTTGACGGCGAAAACATCCTTAACGCCAGCGGGGAGAGGATGCTGAAACTGCGCGGCAACAAAATCTCGATGATCTTTCAAAACCCGATGACCTCCCTCAATCCGGTCCTGACCGTCGGGCAGCAAATCGCCGGGGTCATCCGCCTGCACCAGGCGGTAAGCGCCACCGCCGCCCGCGACCAGGCCGGGGCGATGCTGGAGATGGTGGGCATTCCCCGGACGCGTCTTGGTAACTACCCGCACGAGTTCAGCGGCGGGATGCGGCAGCGGGTGTGTATTGCCATGGGGCTAGCCTGCAACCCCAGTTTACTCATCGCGGACGAGCCGACCACCGCCCTGGATGTAACCATCCAGGCGCAGATTCTCGATCTCCTGCGGGGACTGAAAACCAAGTTCGACACCTCGATCATCTTTATTACCCACGACCTGGGGGTAGTCGCCGATATCGCCGATTATGTGGTGGTGATGTACGCCGGCAGCGTCATCGAGCAGGGGGATATCCGCTCGATCTTCGAAGACCCGCGGCACCCCTACACCAAGGGGCTGTTCGGCTGCATCCCGGACGTGGTCTCCGACACCGAGCGCCTGCGCCTGATTCAGGGCACGATGCCCGATCCGATGAACCTGCCGGCCGGGTGCAAATTCTGCCCCCGCTGCGAGCTGGCCCTGCCGGTCTGCCGGACGGAAGAACCGCCGCTCTTGGCGGTGGGGAGTGAACACTTGGTCAAATGCTTCCGGGGGGATAAGGGCGGTGAGCAGCATGATTGAGAAATTATTGGATG
>CAZHIT010000070.1:854-10679 GCA_964533125.1 uncultured Candidatus Sumerlaeota bacterium | reverse complement strand
TTAAACTCCTGCGGATGGATGAGAGCGGTTTCTACCGCCTCCGGGCCGGGTTCGTCTACAGCATTGCGGAGCGGCTGGGCTGGTTCTGAAATATTTTTGCAGTAATTCTGCCGTAACAGCGGGGGTTAGATGTGTTATTATGGTATTGGGCAATGTTTTGCCAACAGGTTAATCACAGAGTTACCCACAGAATTTTGATGAGGAGGTCATGCGCTCCACAGCGAGCCATGGCCCGCGCATAACATCATAGGTGGCCTTGCCGGCTGGCGTAAAATGCCGGCACAATATCTACAACAGGGAGCCGTCCGGGAGGGCGGCTTCTCTTATTTGGTAGCGAGGTGATCGTATGATCCGACGGCTAAACAATAAACAGGCGCGGTTTGTCGAGGAGCTGACCATAGACTGGAACCAGGCTCAGGCTGCCATCCGGGCTGGCTACAGTCCGGCTACGGCGCGAACGATCGCGAGCGAGCTGATGCAGATGCCGCACATCAAAGCCGAGGTCGATCGGGTCCGGGCGGAACTGTCGCGACGGACCGGGGTCACCGCGGAGCGTCTGATTGATGAGCTGGCCAAAATTGCGTTCGTCAACGCTACGGATGTCCTGGATATGGATGATGCGACTGTTCAGGGCGGTGCGAATCGTGAGGATACCGCGGCGATCGCGAGCGTTAAGGTAAAGCGGATACCCACCCAGGACGGGGCCATCGAGGAGCGCGAAGTTAAATTGCACGATAAAATCCGTGCAATCGAGCTTTTGGGCAAGAACCTGGGGCTGTTCAAGGATGCGGTGAACCTCTCCGGCGAGGTCGGGATCAGGATCGTGGATGATGTAGATGCAGGTTAGGCTTTCCGGGCTGATTGCGCCGAGCTTCAGCGAAGCCCATAAGGGGCTCAAGGCCGACGCCTACGATGAATACTGGTTCAAGGGCGGGCGCGGCAGCACAAAGTCGACCTTCATCAGCATTCAGATACTGCTGGGGATGATTAAAGACCCGGAGGCCAACGCCATCATCACCCGGCGCTATCAGAACGAACTGCGTGATACGGTGTTCGGGCAGTTCGAGTGGACAGCGGCTAAGATGGGGATCGCCGGGTTCTTCAAGTTTCAGGTCAGCCCGATGCAGATAATTTACCTTCCGACCGGGCAGAAGATCGTCTTCAAGGCTGCTGACAACCCGCGGAAGATGAAATCGATCAACCTGGGGCGCGGCTACATCAAATACTTCTGGGCGGAGGAGATCGACCAGTTTGCGGGGATGGAGGAAATTCGCAACATCATCCAGTCCGTCTTCCGGGGCGAGGATAAGCAACGGGTGGCGTTTTTTTCCTACAATCCGCCCAAGTCGGGCCGCTCCTGGGTGAACCAGGAAGCCAAGATGCCCAAGCCGGGGAAGCTGGTGCATCATTCGGATTACCTGAGCGTTCCATCTGACTGGCTGGGGGAGCGGTTTATTGCCGACGCCGAGCACCTGAAACAGGTCAACGAGACCGCCTACCGACATGAGTATCTGGGCGAGGAGGTCGGGACCGGCCTGGAGGTGTTCACCAACATCGAGCTCCGGCCAATTACCGATGCCGAGATCGCCGATTTCCACAACGTTCGCCAAGGCCTCGACTTCGGGTACGCCGTTGATCCGCTCTGTTTTGAGCGGGTCCACTACGACACGAAAAAGCGGCGGATTTACCTCTTTCACGAGATCAGCGGCCTGAACTTGTTCAACCGCCAGTTCTGGGAGCGTGCCAAGCCGTACAATGATGTCTGGACCATCGGCGACAGCGCGGAACCAAAGAGCATCGCCGAACTGAAATATCTCGGGATGAAAATCAAAGGCGCCAAAAAAGGCCCCGGCTCGGTCGAGTTCGGGGTCAAGTTTTTGCAGGACCTGGAGGCTATAATCATCGACCCGATCCGGTGTCCGCTTGCGGCGCGAGAGTATATCAACTACTCGCTGGAGGTGGACCGCAGCGGGCTGGTGAAAAGCCAGTTCCCAGATAAAGACAACCATTCTGTCGACAGTGTGAGGTATAGCCTAGAGGACGATATGATCCGCAGCCCAGTCGGCCCCGTGACAAAACCAAAAGGCTGGTGATATTGTGCTTACATCTCTGAGTTTTCTGAACATCGGGGCGACCTGGCCGCCACCGGCGGAGCGGGATCGGCTGCAACTCTACCAGACCAACCGCGATCTGTTTGAGGGCCGGCACGACCAGGTCTTCACGGACTGGATTCGCCTATTGCGCGACGACCAGCAGGCCACGCTGGAGCTGATCCTGAACTGGCCGAAGCGGCTTTCGACCCTGTTCGCTGACCTGCTCCTGGGTGAGCCGCCGAAGGTGCAAGCCGGCGACGAGGGCAGTCAGGAGCAGGAGGCGCTTATCCGGATAATCGAATCAAACGGTCTGTTCAACACAATCTACGAGGTGGCCCTGGATGTCAGCCGGTTCGGGGTTGGTCTCCTCAAAGTCCGCTTTGACGGCCGGGCGATCATCGAGGCGCAAATGCCCTCGGTGTGGTACCCGGTGGTGCGCCCGGACAATGTCAAGGACGTCACCCACCACGTGCTGGCGTGGGACTACACGGTAGGCGACGGCGACCAGGCGCAAAGGTTCCTCAAAGTCGAGATCCACGAGAAGGGGAAAATCACCTCAAAGGTTTACAAGCTCGCCGGAGCTAACATCGCCGGCACCACCTCGACGATCATGAGCCTGGCCGAGGCTGAGACGGTCACAGCGACTGGCGTCGACGGTTTTCTGGTTGTCCCGGTCATGAACCTGTCTACCTCGGATCGGTATACCGGTCTTGATGACTACAGTGACCTGGATACAATCCTGCAGGAGCTCGAGGTCCGGATCGCCCAGGTCTCCCGCATCCTCGACAAGCACAGCGACCCGAACCTGTACGGGCCGGACAGCGCGCTGGAGCAGGACCCCAAAACTGGGCAGTGGATATTCCGCGGCGGCGGTAAGTTTTATCCCGTCGCCCCGGGTGAGCAGCCGCCTGGCTATGTGACCTGGGACGGCCAACTGGAAGCGGCGTTCCGGGAGATTGAGCTTCTGATGGATCACTTTTATACCCTGTCCGAGACCTCCGCCGCGGCGTTTGGACAGCTCAAGGCGGGACTGGCCGAATCTGGCTCTGCCCTCCGGCGGCTGATGATGGCGCCGCTCGCGAAGGTCAACCGGATCCGCTTGCGCTTTGACCCGGCCCTGCGGCGGACGCTGACCCTGGCGGCCGCTCTAGAGGCGGCACAGAGGATGTCCGGTGCCGTGCGGGTGGAGGATGTCAGCGTCACCTGGCGCGACGGGCTCCCGGACGATGAGGTTGAGCAGACCACCATCGAGACCCAGCGGATGAGCGCCGGGCTCACGAGCCTGGAAAGCGCCCTGCAGCGCCTGGATGGCCTGGAGGGTGAGGCCCTGGCGGCAGAGGTGGCCCGCATCCGGGCCGATCAGGCGAGCAGCCGGGCGGCTGCACCGGAGCAGAATCCGGGGCTGAATATCACTCTTCCGGCGGCCGAGGGCGGTGAGGTCTGATGCCAACCATCAACCCGAGACGGCTGAGCGACGGTGAGGCCGCCCGGCTGGCCAGGCTCTACACCGACGCTGAGCGCGAGATACTGGCTGCGGTCAACCGGGCCCTGCTCCGGGGCAACCAGGCCGAATACCTGCGCGAGATGCAGACCAACGTCAACGCCATACTGGACGCCCTGCGGAACGGCTCGCGGACCTGGTGTGAGCAGGCTATACCCAAGGTGTATGTGGCTAGCACCAAGTATGCCGATCAGCAGCTCCCGGCCTCTGCTGTCGGGAACCTCCGGGCCGGCTTCGGGGCTGTCCACCAGCAGGCCGCCCAGGTACTGGCTGAGGCGGCCTATGGCCGCTTTAACGAATCGACGCTCATGATCGGCCGCCGAGTCGACGACATTTACCGGACGCTGGCCCTCGAAAATGTGCGGGGCAGCGTGGTGGGTTATAAAGCCTGGCAGCAAGTGGCGAAAAACTTCCGTGAACAGATCGCCGCCCAAGGGGTCACCGGGTTCCGGGATCGCCTGGGCCGGCAATGGAATATGCGTACCTACGCCGAAATGGTGGCCCGGACGACCACGATGGAGGCGCACCTGGAGGGAACGAAGAACCGGTTGCTTGAACATGGTTACGACCTGGTCAAGGTGAGCGAACATCCTGGGACCTGCGAGCTGTGCCGGCCCTGGCAGGGAAAAATCCTCAGCCTGACCGGGAACACGCCAGGATACCAGACGATGGCGGAGGCCAAGGCTGCAGGGCTCTTTCACCCGAATTGTTTCCCTGCGGGGGTATTAGTCAACGGACCGCTTCCATTGGCCGCGTTTGCCCGATGGTACGAGGGCAAGATGGTCATCATCACTACTGCCAGCGGAATAGAATTGTCCGTCACCCCAAATCACCCTATACTGACGCCTAAAGGTTGGATCGCTGCGGGACTTCTCAATATAGGCGACAATATCGTCCGCTGCATAGGGCAGAAGGGGATGATGGATGGCATTGACCCAGACTATAAGGATATTCCAACCCCGATCGAACAGGTAGTTCGTTCTTTCGGGGAGTCTGGCAATGTGCCGTCCCGAACCATGCCAGTTTCCTCCAAAGATTTCCACGGCGACGGGGTCGGCTCCGAGGTCTATATTGTATGGGCCAACAGCTTGTTGATGGATGAAGGAGACCCCCCTCTCCTTAAGCCAGCCGGCAAGAATTCGCTCAGCTTTGCTGATATGCGAGCCTTTTTCTTGAACTGTTTTGGCGCGATTACACAACGTCTCGAAAGAACGCTTGCTTCCTCGCGCAACTTTGTTCGCGACATATGTAAGCTTCTGTCGTTCTTCCGGGGTCATTCTGCCAATACGGATACGCAAAGCGGCAGAACGGTTTTCGGCAGTGATAATACCAAAAGTAGCAAGACGCTTTTGGACAGTCGCTTGGTTAACACTCAAGCTTTCGGCAATAGCCTTTTTTGTCTCTCCAGCAAGATAGCGGCGCAGGATGGCTTCCCCATCCAAAGGGATACGGCGATTCAATCTGGCTTTAGCAAGATCGCGGATTTCGATCCCGTGTTCTTCGAGTATAGATTTGATAGTCTGTTTGCCGGCGTGGAAAATTGTCGCGAGTTGGCAGAGAGACTCTCCGGTAGCATAGCGATTGATGAGGTCATTAGCATCAAGTTCGACTCTTTTTCTGGGCATGTGTATAACCTCCAAACAAAATACGGATGGTATATTGCCAATACCATTATAACACATAATTGTCGGCACGCCTATGGTCTTTATGCTGATCTAGAAGAAGAACCACCAAAACTGGAAGAAGAGCTTAATGACGCTGAAAAGATACCCGGTACGACATACGATACTTTACCCGGTTATGAGAATGCCATCATCCCGCCGGAGAAGTTGATACGGTACTCCCTCAATAAGGAACACCCGAAAGGTAGAGATAAGGCTATAGCATTTGATCTGGCTTTGGGGTATACTATAACCAACTACCTTGAGTTAATCGGAAATATCAGAGAGAATTTGAAGCACTTCCCTGCTACCTATAAGGGTAAAGACAAGCACGGTGAGCATTACGAAGTGATAATGGTACTCTCTGGCCCAAACGGGAAAGCCGCAAAAGTGCTTACGGGATGGATAATCGATATTGATGAGCAGCTAAGGATGGTGACTGCATATGTTGACAAGCGACAGTGAAATTGGCGAGTTTGATGTTGTGAAGCTCAAGGATGGGCGAGAAGTAACCATTCTTGAAATATTCCTTGCGGCTGGGCAGCCCCTGAGTTTTCTGGGTGAAATCAGCGACACCAGGATGGAACTGATTGACATTACTCACGCTCAAATCGAGAAAGTAATCTGGAAAGCCTCGCAAAGCTAAGTTGCCCAGTATAGAGATTAACTCCCTTGAGGTTTCCCCGTTAGTTTAGTGATATAAATACACCACGTCACAGAAGGCTATCCTCAATCACGATCGAGGACGGCCTTTTTGTTTTGCCGCCGGTGGCTCTTCAGGTAAGGCGCCCCGGCGGCGGATACCCAATTTTGTGGGCCAGGAGCCCGAAGGAGGAAACACCCAATGCCCGACAGCACCAACCCCCAGACCAACCCTGCCAACCCCGTCAGTGACGGAGACGCCCGCGGTCCTGCGGCCGCACCGTCGCCGGCCACTGCCCCCCGAACCTTCAGCGAGGACTATGTCACGGCCTTGCGGAACGAATCCGCAGGGTACCGGACGCAGCTCCGGACCGCCGAGAAGGCCCTGAAAGAGTTCCTGGGCCTCAAGGCCGACGACCGGCTCGACGACGTGGGCCAGGCGCTCACGGCACACAAGACGGCCGCCCAGGCTGCCCTGGAGAAAGCCGGCGCCGGCGCCAAGCAGCTCCTCATCCGGGCGGAGGTCAAGGTGCTCGCTCAGAGCCTGGACATCGTCGATGCTGACGCGGCATTTGCTTTGGCTGACCTCTCCAAGGTCCAGGTGGCCGAGGATGGGAAGGTCAGCGGTGTCAAGGAAGCCCTGGAGGCGCTCCTGACGGCCAAGCCGTGGCTCAAGAAGGCATTAGTCCCGGTCGGCGGCGGTACGAACCCAGCGAACCCGGCGGCGAACAAGCCGGAGCGCGAGCAACTGCAAGCCCAGCTTGAGGCCGCAATCAAAGCGGGCCGTACGGCTGAGGCCGTCGCGCTCAAGAACAAGATTTTCGCTCTGGACAAACCCAAATAAAACGAGGAGGTAAAGAACCATGCCCAATGTGGCACAAGGTACTGTCTGGAATCTACCGAACTACACCGGCGAGCTGTTCACCGCCGATATGATCAACACCCCGTTCCTGAGCATGATCGGGGGACTCACCGGCGGGGTTATGACGGACAACTTCGAGTATGCCGTGGACAGCGAGTATTCCCACGAAGCCATTGTTCAGGAAACCATCACCGAGACTGAATCCCTGAGCGCTCCCACGGCGGTCAGCTACGTCCGGACGCAGGTGAAGAACGTCACCCAGATTTTCATGGAGG
Organism: uncultured Candidatus Sumerlaeota bacterium; assembly: GCA_964533125.1. Taxonomy (GTDB): domain Bacteria; phylum Bacillota; class SLNR01; order SLNR01; family JBMNPB01; genus CAZHIT01. The sequence goes on along the minus strand of CAZHIT010000070.1, from coordinate 3,645 downwards.
CCATTTCCCTGACCTATGTCCGGATGAGCAACCAGGGCCGGCTGTCCGGGATCAACACCGCCGGCGCGGCCAACAATGTCATCTCCGAGAAGGACTGGCAGATCGCCCGGGCGCTGGAGGCCATTGCCCGCAAAGTGGAATGGCATTACCTACAGGGCACCTACGCCATCGCCGGGAACGCCGGCCAACCGAACCAGACCCGCGGCATGATTGCGGCCGCAGCCGCCGGCAGCACGGTGAACGCCAACAACGCCAAGCTCAGCAAGGCTCTGATGGATCAGCTCTTCCTGGCGATGTTCACGGCTGGCGCGATGTTCCGGAACCCGGTGATTTTCGCCAACGGGTTCCAGAAGCAGCAGATCAGCAACATCTACGGTTACGCCCCCGAGGACCGGAATGTCGGCGGTGTCAACATCAAACAGATTGAGACCGATTTCGGGAATATCGGTGTCGCCCCGGCCCACCGGATGATGCCGACCGATACCCTCCTGATCGCTGATGTCTCGGTTTGCTCGCCGGTATTCCAGCCGGTACCGGGCAAAGGGAACCTGTTCTACGAGGACCTCTCCAAGACCGGTGCGGCCGAGACCGGGCAAATCTTCGGTCAGATCGGCCTGAACCACGGTCCGTATTTCGCCCACGGCTCGATCACCGGACTGGCCACTGCGTAATCAAAAACCGGGGCTGAGGGGCGGCCGGCGCCGCACCCTCGCCTCCTGAGAAAGGAGATACAGCATGGGAGCAATTACGATCGACTTCTCCCGCGTCCGCGACCGCGATCTGCGGCGCTGGCTAGAGGAGAACTATCACGATATTCTGTTTTCCATCACCTCTGGCCATGACCATGACGGCACCAACAGCAAGACCGTTTCCCCGGAAGCCGTGGTGGCCAATGATTCTATCTCGGCGGTCAAGCTGCAGGCCAATGCTGTAACTACCGTCAAGGTTATCGATGGCGCTGTCACCACCGGGAAACTGGGTGCCGATGCTGTTACCGGTGCCAAGATTGCTGATAACGCTGTGGACAGCGAACACATCGTCGCGGGAGCCATCGACACGGCCCACATTGGCAATCTCCAGGTGACCACCGCCAAGCTCGCGGCCGACGCTATTGACGGTACCAAGCTCGCCGACAATGCGGTCGACTCTGAGCACATTACCGCCGGCGCGATCGACCCGGCCCACCTCGCGGCTAGTGCGGTCGAGACCGCCAAGATTGCCAACCTGGCCGTGACCACGGCTAAGCTGGCGGCCGATGCCATTGACGGGACCAAGCTCGCTGACGCTGCCGTTGACTCTGAGCACATCGTTGCCGGGGCTATCGACGAGGCCCACCTCGCGAACGCGGCCGTGGCCACCGACAAGATCGCTAACCTGGCCGTTACGACGGCTAAGCTCGCGGCTGACGCCATAGACGGCACCAAATTGGCGGACAGCGCCGTAGACAGTGAGCATATCGCCGCCGGCGCTATTGATCCGGCGCACCTTGCTGCCAATGCAGTCGAGACGGCGAAAATTAAGGATGCCAATGTCACGGCGGCTAAGCTTGCGGCTGGCGCCCAGCCGCTGACCACGGCCATCGCCGATCCTGGTCACGAAGGAGCCATCGCGGTAACTAACTCCGGGATTTGCCCGCTGGTTTCGGCTGGGGCGGAGACCCGGACCCTGGCGGCCCCGACCTACGCCGGGCAGAAGATCGCCTTGGCCTGCAAAACCTATGTCGGCGACATCGTGCTGACGGTGGCCACTGTTATCAACCAGACCGGGAACAACACCATCACCTTCGGCGCAGCCGGTGACTTCATCGAGCTGACCGGGATCGAGGTTGGTGCGAACAAACGGTGGCGTGTAGCCGGGAGCGACGGCGCGGTACTGAGTACGGTTTAACCAGAGGAGCAGGGGGCGGGGTAACACCCGCCCTTGCTTTATAAGGGGGATAGCGATGAGCGAAGCACGGATTACGGAGATACTGGAGAGCCTTGGACCACAAAACCATGCCGACCTTGCGGCCATCTTGGCGGAACTGGCCGGAACGCTCTCGGCTGAGATAGTTGGCAGCACCCTACGGGAAACCCAGGTTGGCGCCGATCTGCCCGCCACATTTGCGAACAACGCCCCGGCCAACACTCAGTGCGTTCTGGCCGACATCGCCAAGCCAACGAAGCCGGTCGCTGAGTACGAGCTGGTGGCCTACAACCCCAGCACTGAGACGGACCTGACTGTCAAAATTCTCTGTAAGGAGTTATCCATGGGCGGTGACACCCGCTACGCCCTGCTGACCAGCGTCTCCATCCCCAAATCTCAGGCTCTGACCGGGACGACCGTCGCTGCCCATGTGCGCCTCGTCCACGGTATTTTCAACGGCTCAGCCACCCAGATTATCGTGAGCAACGATACGGTGGTGGGGGGAGCGGGGGCATTTGTCGCGACGCTTAGGCTCCGGGAGGTGGCCTAATGAAATACGCAATCCAAACCAAAATGCACTTTTCCGACAAGGCGGAGCGGGACGCTGTTGGGGTTTACCTGGCCGGGAAGGCGGTTGAGGGGGTATCGGCCCCCGGCGATGTGCTGATTATTCGGAGCGAGGCCGATGGGACGCACTCCGTCGAAGTTTCCTACCGGCTGACGAAAAAAGCCGAGCGGGACAACATTGTCACCTATCTGACTGGCAAAAAGAGTAAAGCCATGGCTAATAAGGCGTCCCGGATAAGCAAACACGACTGCAAGCATGAGGATGGGGAGCCGTGCGACAACGCTGTTGACGACATTTGGGGTGGTGATGGCGATGAGT
>CAZHIT010000070.1:0-807 GCA_964533125.1 uncultured Candidatus Sumerlaeota bacterium | reverse complement strand
CCGGCAGGCCACGAGTGCAGGCGGGGATAAATCCACTGATTGGCGTTGATGTGGCGATACCTGCGGGTTTGCGGGGTAACTGTATCCTATACCACAACCCTGCGGTTATTTCGGGGCGGGCAACGGATTATTCGGATAGGCGCAATCACGGGGTAATATCCGGCGCGGTATATGTTGCAGGGCCAACGGGGGCGGTGCTGTACTGTGACGCAACGGATGATGTGCTTCAATTCCCGGCTATTCCGGCGTACAACTCTCTAACCAAATATCTCACACTTGCAGGATGGGTTAGAGATATACACGCCAGTGCTACCCTGTACCATCGGATTTTGGCGCGGTCATACTCAGGGACAATGGTCGCATTGGGGCAGTTTTCGCTGGCCGCAACCACCAATCACCAAATGCGGTTTAGCATAAATGCGGTAGATATTGCTTCAACCGTCACCACGGCCAACTATGACGTTTGGGTGTATTGGGCGGGAGTGTATGACGGCACGAAGCTGTCGCTATACCGCAACGGTGTTTTCGACAAGTCTGGAGGGGGTTTCACGGAGGATATACGGATTAAAGCGGATGAGCCAATAACCCGGTCTATGTCCGTTTTCGGCGGCGGCGTTCCCACATATGGCGGCAGGGCGCATATCGGTGAGGCGTGGGTGTTCAACAGCGCGCTGTCTGCCGTAGATGTTAAGGGTCTGTATGACCTGACAGCGTGGAAATACGGGATAGCGGCTTAAGGAGGAATACTCTATGTCTGCCTATGTTACTCTTGCGGAAGCCGGGACCTATTTCGCCTCCCGGCTCCAC
>CAZHIT010000069.1:8249-10770 GCA_964533125.1 uncultured Candidatus Sumerlaeota bacterium | reverse complement strand
CTCCTGCCGGGCGTACAACAAGGGAGGGTGGTTTACCGAAAACCACCCTCTTTGCCGTATCTCGGCTTCAATGCCCCAAAACCACCCCGGCGCTAATCGGAGACTGTATAGTACAAGTCCCCGCCGGATGCGGCGCTGGCCGCGTCAAAAACATCTTCCCCCCTGAGAACCAGGGACTCTGAGCCGATATCATAACTCAGCTCGCCGCCAACTGAGCCAGACACCGTTATCTCCAGGAATGAAGAGCGCGTGTGGCCAAAGGTTACCTGCATGGTGATACCTTCCCCCAGGCTGCCCAGCAGTTCCGTCGCTTCGCCAGTCGCCGGATCATACCGCATGATCGTACCGCCCGTGGTGTAGATATGAAAGAAATCCTCCGGATCGGCGGGCGCGTCCCCGATTTTGAGATAATTGGCCAAACGGATTTGATTCTCAATCATCGTCTTCGCCAGGCGGACATTCTGCTGGATGGCGGAACGGGAGACGCTGCTGGAATAGGAACGATGGTAGTAGGAATAAAATGTGACACTCATCGCCACGACCACCAGCAGGATCGCCGCTGCCAGCACCAGTTCCACGATGGTCAGCCCGGCTTCGTCTCTGACCGATGGTCTGTACCTCATTCGTAATCACCGATGAAGGATTCCAACTCGACTTTGGACTGAAAATCTCGGTAATATATGACTACGGTAACATTATACCCCTCAACCGTAACTCCGTTGACCACATTGCTGGTCGGCTCGTAACAGAAACGGCGCACTGCTGGGTTGGCTGTATCGTATAAGTCATCCGCTGCGGCAACCCATTCGGCATCCGCTTCCATACCCGCCATTGCGTCCTCCGGTGTTGCGGCGCTGGCCACCAGATAGAACAAATCGTCGGTCTTCTCCCGCGCTTCCGCCAGCGCGCGGCTCTTCTCACCTTCATTGAAAATACCGGTAACGCTGAAGCCCAGCACCTGGGTGAAACTCAAGATGACTATGGAGAGAACCGCCATGGCGATCAGCACTTCGACTAGCGTAAAGCCGCCCTGAGCTTTGACCATAACCCTCCGACCTGCCCTGCTCATAGGCTTCGCCATTGTCCCAGAATTCTCCATTCCGGGGCCAGTGCCGGCTCCGGTATTACCACGGCATCCTGGCTGAAGAGATTGGGTTTGCCGCCGGCACCCCATTCCAGGGAATCGTAGAAAGCGGTGTTCAGGGATTCGCTCGCGGTGATGCGGCCCGAACCGCTGAGGAGCGCAGTCTTCGCGACTGCTGTACCGGACAGGTTGCCCGAACCGGTAACGTTCAAAGCCGCGTTGGGCGCGTAAAGCACCCGGACATGGGCTTCGGCTGCGCCGGAGATATTCACCGTCGGGCCGCCGGAGATGATATCGCCAGTGACCCCGCCGCTGCCGCCAATCGTCAGATTGGCGTTTTGAATGAAGAGCGAAGCGTCACTGTTGGTCGAACCGCTGAAGTTGACCGCGTTCGTGCCTTTGTAGTAGATGACGCACTGGGCCGGGTTGCCACCCTGGTTGATCGTACTGCTCCCGGCGAGCGTCAGCTTGTTATCCACATAGATGATCAGTTTGCCTGCGGCTCCGGCATTCTGCAGGACCAGTTGGCCCTGCTGGATATCCAGGTCCCCAACACGGAGGATACGGGTGCCGCCGGCCAGGTCAACATACACTCGCCGATTGCTGACGATGGAAATTTTGGTATAGCTCCCGTCGGCGGGAATAATCTTATCCTCCTTGGTTGTCGTCAGTAGATCACGCGCCGTGAGGTTGGTCGGGAAGGCTGGAAAGATTGGCAACGGATAGTTCCGGAAAGACGGCAATCTCGCGATGGTACCGGTGATGTGCTCGGACATGTTCCACCATTTGGAGGGGGGATCGACCACTGCGGTAACCGGGTCGGGAGTATCGTATCCGACATACAGGTCGCCGCTGATCATGGGCGACCACTCGAAAGAAACCCGGTTAGCCTGGTTGGAGTTGGTCCCGACGTTCCCATTGATCGCCGCTGAGCCTTCCAGGGTAATGCCCCCAAGCGAGAACAGCGCGAGCGGCGCACCGGTTCCCCCGCCGCCACCACCGCCACCCGGTCCGGCTCCGCCGCCGGCAAGCAAAACATTGCGGCTGATGGTAAAGCCCAGAGCGTTCGCCGCCGACTGAGCCCCATCCCCGTCGCCGGTGCGGACGATACCGGTGGAACGGACGATATACCCATCGCCGGTCCGCTCGATTTCGACCCCGATGTTATAGTCGTCGGTTTCCTCATCGCCAAAGGTGGCACCGTTGCTGAGCGACCCGTAGAAATGTTCGGTCTGGCCGACCGTGGCCAAACGGTCCGGGTTCTCGGCCAGCAGGCCTACCGCCAGCTCTACCCCGGACTTGGCGTAATAGAAAGCCTGCGCGTCGTCCCGATCATTCGCTACCTGCGTGATGTCGGTGGTGGTGACATGGTACAAAGCGACACCGGAAAACGTCAGCACCAGCCCGATCACCAGAGCAAAGGCCAAGGCAACTCCC
>CAZHIT010000069.1:0-8239 GCA_964533125.1 uncultured Candidatus Sumerlaeota bacterium | reverse complement strand
CTTGTCGTTTTTCAGGTACACTGCGATTCACCCCTCTCGAAAAACACTATGCTCCCGGTTACAAGCGCTAATAAACACTTCTCCTGTTACTATTTTATACCATAATTCGCGGTTTGTAGATAGCCTGACAAGAAAAATTTTCTGGGTGGGTTATCACCTCTCGCCGGTTTCCCGGCGCACTGATGGGTTCAGAGGATAGCAGTGGCGTTCGTACCTAATGGCAGAGGGTGACGGGTCTTGTCCGTGGATACTGCCATAGATCAAATATGACCCGCAAATATGCCGGTACTTATCCGCGGTTCATTGCCAGGCTCAGCCGGCATAGACGCTTACCCGGATCGATGGAAAAAGGAGTACGCAGATGCGCACTCCAAAACAACAAGCGGAAACACTTTAAGTGTCAATTTTGCTCAATAGCCGCATACGCTCGCCCTCAAAGCCACCAATGGTTAATGGTCACAGGTAGTGCCGGTGGCCGCAAGTGTATAATCGCCGCCTAACGGACACACCGGTGTTGATTGGAAATAAGCAGATAAATCAGCAAGGCCACCAGCAGGAACCCCAGCGCTAATCGGATCCTGGTCCAACTGCCACATCATCACGGCACTATCGATAATCCGTCGGTTAGCTTCACAGGCAGCTTCCCCGGCTTTCTCGGTCATGTCGTTATACACCGGCACGGCGATGGCCGACAGCACCCCGATAATCGCCACGACCACCATCAGCTCCACCAGGGTAAAACCCTTCCGGCTCTTCCGGGTTTTGGCAAACATACTAATCATAGTTTCACCTCCCTTCGCCCTCAAATCTCCTTCTATTGTCGTTATACTCTTTCCCGGCTTGGTATAGACACTGGCCGGGAAAAATTTCCGCTCCCCAAATTGCTTCCTCCGCTCCGACCATGGCCGGGCAGCGCCAGCCTAACGCCCAAGCCGTAAATACCAACCGATGATCTCCTGTCCGTACAGAACAGCAGCGTAAGTCCCCAATACCAAAAATGGCCCGAAGGGCACCGGGTCCCGCCGCCGGACCTTGCCGGCAGCGAGCAGTCCGACGCCAACGACCGAGCCGGTGAGGAAAGCGGCGAACAAGGCGAGGATAGTCGGGGCCGGGCCCAGGATGAACCCCAGCACCACCATCAGCTTGATGTCTCCCCCACCCATCCCGCCCCGGCTCACCAGGGCCAGGAGGAACAGGACACCCCCGCCCAGGGCGGTCCCGGCCAGAGCCGTGGGCCAGGTGAGCTCTGGCTGCAAAGTCTGCCAAACCAAGCCCCAGGCCAGAGCAATCAGTACCAGGCGGTTGGGGATCAGCTGGTGCTCCAAGTCGATGGCGGCCACCACCAGCAGGAGTGCGGACAGGAGGGAATACTTGATGAAAGCGGCTGACCAGCCGAAACGAAGCCAGACCACCATAAAGAGCAGAGCCGTCAGGAGTTCGATCACGGCGTAGCGGGGGCTGATCCTCCCTCCGCAGTAGCGGCACCGGCCCCGCAGCCATAAAAAGCTGAGCACTGGGACCAGGTCCCGGGGACCCAGCCGATGGCCGCAGCGCGGGCAATGGGAAGGCTCGGCCGCGATAGATTCCCCCCGGGGCAGACGGTAGATGCAAACATTGAGGAAGGAGCCGATGACCAAGCCAAAAACGATTACCAATCCCAGGGCTATTGCTTCCATCGCTGCTTCCTCCCCGGACGACCGCCTATTCTTGCAACCCGGCCGGCGTTAACCGGTCGGCAAACCAGTTGCCGGCGGTTACCTGGCCGTCGGCGGCGGTGTACACACCGGTACCGTGCCTTTTTCCCCGGACGAACTGCCCGGCGTAACGGCTGCCGTCGGAGTAACTATAGAAACCCTCGCCGTGGTACAGACCATCCTGCCACCGGCCTTCGTAGCGCGACCCATCCGCCCAGGTGCAGATCCCGAAACCATTGCGCTGTCCCTGAATAATCTCGCCGAAATAGAAGGCGCCGTCCTCACCCGAAGTGTAGCTAAACCGGGTACCGGGCGAGAGGCCGCAGGTGGCGAGGCTCCACTCCGGGTGCCAGTTTACCGGCAGATAGAAGATTTCACCCAGGCGCCGCAGGGGGACGAACAATACTCCCGCACGTAGCGCCGGCGCCGGTTGGCATTCGACAAACTCGCCATCCACAAACAGGGTGGGCGTGCCCGGACGGACGACGACCGTCACCCCGTTTTTGCGCGCTGTGGCCTGCTGTCCGTCCCAGGTGATCTCTCCCCCTAGGGCCTCGATCAGGGGTCGCAGCGGCGCCATCAGACTACCGCCGGCAAAAAACGGCGGGACGGGAGAAAGCAGCCGCTGGCTGCCCGCGATGATGTCCACCGCCGCTGGGCTAAGCACGCTGGCCCCCGCCGGCAGCACCACCGGAAACAGCCAGGCGAGGAGCAATACGACCGCAGCCGCCCGGCGGCCGCACCAAACCAGACTGCGCTGCATCATCATCTACCTCCCATCAAGCACCGGTCGGCGCTTTAGTCGTAGTACAGCGGGGCGCTCAGACGATTTTCCGACACACCCACCGGCCTATCCCGGCGACCAGTACCAAAGTATCCCTATCTATGCCGGGGGAATCGGCCGGCCTGCCCGCTGAGCCTGGGTCCCAGGCTTCGCCGCGCCGGCCGACGGCGCTTTAACCCTCATCCTCATCCTCTTCGACGACGAAGGCCCGGTCGATGTTGTACGTCCCGTAGATATCGGCTACCAGGTTGCGCAACTGGGCGATGCGCTCCGGCTCATCCTCAATCCAGAGAAAATAACGATTGTTTACTTCTTCGATTTTCATGTTTTTCGCTGACACTCCGCTGAGTTTGACCAAGAAATCGCGCAGTTCCTCCAGGCTGTCCTCAAGTTCAGCATTCGCCAGGGGCAGGCGCAACTCGCCCCGTTCGATATCGATGGCGGCGATGGTTTCCCGCACCGGCGCTTCCATCTGGGGGGAGCAAACCACGGCAATCGTCCGGCCGTATTTGGCAAAATCGGCCGAAAAATGCAGGGGTACGACCTTGATTTCCTCCAAGCCGGCCGCGTTCAGTAAGGTGACCGCATTTTCTGGGGAGGTATGGGCTAACTCGATGACCAGAAGCTTCTTTTCCCGGGCATCGGTATACTCAATTTCGGTGAGCACCGCGCGCAGCTCGTTCCACTGGGGAAAAAGGTCCGGGTCGAAGAAGAGGATTTTGTTGCCGTAGGTAGCATAATTGCGCAGGGGTACGCCGGCCCCCGCCAGCAGCTCGGCCGCTTTTTCGGCTGTGATCCGGCTGAAGAGGTAAGAGCGGTACTCGAGCTGCGCATAGCTTTGGGTATTCTCCGGCCGGTCCACAGCAGCGATCAGCTCCCGCAGTTTTTGGAGCGCCTGGGGGATCCCCTGGGCCCAGAACACCTGGGGGTTTGAGTCCAACTGCACAACCTGAACGGGAATGCCCAGCTTGCCGGCCAAGTCCTCGATACTGGCGGCCGGTACGTAGAGCAGGTTGAAGCGGGTCAGAGCCATCTGGGTATAAAAATCCTGGCTCAGGCGGTCAGTGGTGCCGATGACCAGCAATTTGCCGTCCTGCACATAGCTCAGCCCCTGGCTTTTCAGCAGCAGTTCCAAGGCCTCGATCGGCTCGGCGCTGTCCGCCCGGAACACGACCTCGACCGGATCGCCCGTGTAGATGATATTCATATCCAGCTTCAGCGCCAGGGCCGACAGCACATCCCGAATATCCGCGCCCCGGATATCGAGGGCAACGGGCGCCGCCGCCTGCACCGGTTGGTTACCGAACCAACCGGCTGCGGTCAGGATGATCAGGACTATCCCTATCCTCAGACATAGCCATAGCCGGAGCCTGTCCGTCCGTACCGCGCGTGAATGCATCGCTCTCACTCCGTTCTCACCGCCATACTCCTATCCCGCTGCCCCACTGAACTCCAGAACCAAATCGCGGCTTGCGGAGTGAAGGCTTACCTGGTCTTTGCCAATCTCGACCACCAGCCAATAATCCAAAACCGTATCCCCGACTGTAACGACGTGGGTCGCGCTTTGGGAGCGGATAATCGCCACATTGCTGCCCTCGCCTCCGGTAACCACGCCGATTAGCTGCAGCGGGCCAAGGAAGGGATCCAGACTGTCGCCGGCCATATCACTGTCGGCAGGGCGTTCCAACTGGGGCAGGACGTCCACCTTGTTGCCGGGAGTCGTCCCAGGGTTCTGGCCGCCGGGCAGAACCAAACCCGGAGTGGCTGTAGCCGACTGCTTCGCCGCCAGCCTGGCTCGCACCAGGAGTCCGCCGGCGGCCGCAATAAGCAGGAAAAGCAACAAAAAGAGGACCCGCTGGTTGGGGCGCGTCAAATTCCTGATGCTGGGTCTGGGTCGGCTTTCTGGGTTGTTGCTGGCATTGGCCATGCTCCTGCCCCCTCCCGGGTGGTATGCCGCAGTACCGAACGCAACATATGCCATTCGACAGCGGATGACGAAAAACCTGCCTATAGTAATGGTTGTCGGAATTATTATCCACCTAGACGATGACCCGGAGGACTTCTTCCAGAGAGGTGACCCCATTTTTCACCGTCAGCAGGCCATGCTGTCGGAGGGTCAGCATCCCTTCGGCTACAGCGGTGTCCTTGATCTCCTGGGTCGAGCGGCGCTCCAGCATGAGCTGGCGGAGACGGTCACTGACGATGAGCAATTCGTAGATGCCCACCCGCCCCTTGTACCCGGTATGGCTGCAACGGGGGCAAGACTGGTGCCGGTACAGGGTAACTTCTTTTTCCCCGGGCGCCAGGGGGAAATCCGGCGCAGCCTGCAAAATCTCTTCCCGGCTGAGGGTGTAGGCCTGTTTGCAGTCTGGGCAAAGCACCCGCGTCAGCCGCTGAGCGACCACTCCTACCAGGGCGGATGCGGTCAGAAATGGTTCCACTCCCATATTGGTGAGGCGGGTGACCGCCCCGGCCGAATCGTTGGTATGGAGGGTGGCCAGGACCAGATGACCGGTAAGGGCAGCTTCGATGGCGATATTGGCCGCCTCCCGGTCGCGGATTTCCCCGACCATGACGATGTTCGGGTCGTTGCGCAGGATGGAGCGCAGTCCGGTGGCGTAGGTCAGCCCAGCCTGCGGATTGACCTGCATCTGGTTCACCCCGTCCAGACGGCGTTCGATGGGGTCTTCCAGGGTGATGATATGCTTGCTGACGGAATTCAGGGCGTTTAAGACCGCGTACAGAGTGGTGCTTTTGCCGCTGCCAGTGGGGCCGGTGACCAGGATAAAGCCATACGGCAGACGGGTGATGCGTTCGAACGCCTGCCGCTGGGCCTCCGGGAAACCCAGGTCCTGCAAGGTCAGCAGCGTGGCGCTCCGGTCCAGCAGGCGCAGGGTCAGCTTCTCACCGAAAGCAGTGGGCAAGGAGGCGACCCGGACGTCCAGGGTCTTTTCTTCCACCTTCAGGGTCATGCGACCGTCCTGTGGAATCCGCCTCTCAGCGATATCCATGTTGGCCATGACTTTGATGCGGGACACCACCGTGGGGTGAAGCCGCCGGGGCGGGGTCATCACTTCGTGCAGTACCCCATCGATCCGAAACCGGACGCGGAAGCTTTTCTCCAGCGGCTCGATGTGGATGTCACTGGCCCGGGAGGTGCTAGCCTGGTTAAAAATCATGTTGGCGAGTTGCACCGCCGGCCGCTCGGCCGCTTCGCCGCTGGAGGTGACCTGCTCCACCGGCTCCTCTTCTTCCGTCTGGGTCACATTCAGGCTTGAGCTCTGATAACGGCTGATGTACTCCCGCAGTTCGCTGTCGGTAACCACCACTGGCTGGATATCCATACCGGTAATCAAACGCAGGTCATCAATAAGGACGATATCGCGGGGCTGGGCCATGGCGACCACCAGCCGTCCGCTGTCAAAACCGATCGGGATTGACTGATAGCGCTGCAGAGCCTCCGGCTCCAGCAGGCTGAGCGCGGCGCTGTCAACCCGGTAGTCCCGCAGGGAGACAAAGGGTACTCCAGCCTGAGCGGCCAGAGCCATCGCGATCTCATTTTCCGCCGTGGCGTTCATCTCCACCAATACCTGACCGATAGGACGGCGTTTCCCTTTTTTGCTGAACTGATTCTTTAGGGCTTCATCCCGCTGGGCGGCAGTAATCTTCCCGCTCGCCACCAGGTAGGCGCCCAGGGGTGAGCCGATCAGCGGGGTATTGGTCTTTTGGCCTGGCGACTGGCGCTCTTCCTGTTTCAATCCCTGCACCCCGTTCCTTATTTCGCCGTCCGGTAAAAGGTCGTAGCCGAAATCTCAGCTTTAACCCCAGGCAGCCGGGTCGACAGAGGGAGTACCCGGACGGAATCCAGACGGACAAACCGGCGGCCTTCCCCCATCTGCCCCAAGAGTTGAAGCAGACCGGCAAAGCTCCCGTCGTAAGCAATCTCCAGCGGGATAGCATTGTAGGTCTTCTGGTTGGTGTGCGCACCGAAACGGATTTCGTAAACCCGGTCACCCGGCGTCGGCGTCAGGCTCTGCAAATAGGGGGCGATCCCACCTTCATCCGCAGTCGGGGGAATGAGCCGGCTCTGTCGCAGCAGTTCCGCCTGCATCTCCGGACCCTGCATCCTTAGTTGCTCCAATGCCTGCATCCGTGCGGCTAACTGTTCAACCTGGACCTGCTCCTGTTGCACCGTGCGGGTAAGAGCCCGGTAAGAGCGAAGCTGCCAGGACAGCAGCACCACCAGTGCCCCCACTCCCAGCATCCAGCCCACCAGTTTCAGTACCTGCCGCAGGTTAACTTCTTGATTCAACAACTCGCTCCGCCCCTTCTGCTGTCCGGCCTGGAGCCCGGCCGCGGCCACTCCAATTAAGGCCGGCCTTGGCCAGGTTTGGAATCAGGCATCTGCCTTGGGTACGATAATGATCGCAAACTGAATCGCGGCCTGCGACTGATACTCGCCGCTCCGGGTATACCCAAGCCGGCATTCGCTGAGCCCAGGCAGGGTTTTCAGCTCCGCTAGCCAGGCCGTCAGGAGCTTTTGATCCAGCGCCCAGCCTTTAAGCTGAATATCGGTGAACTCCTCTGCGGATGTGGTCACCGAGAAAGCGCCCGTGGCTACCAGTTTGGCTTCCCCGGTGCGATTGCCAGCCGTGAGCTCCGTCAGCCAGATGCCGTAAGGCAGGCTATCGCTGACGGCCTGAATCCGGGCGGTCCAGTCCGGCCGGCCTTTGGTCACTTCCCGCACGATGGCTTGGGCAGCCGCGATCTCCTGCCGCATGGTCTCGTAGCTTTGCAAGGCAGCGATCCGTTGTTCGAGCATTGTCTTCTGCTGTCGGATAGCCCGCAATTCACTCCGGGCGTTGATGGAGAGCAGACTGAAGACGCCGGCCACGCCGACCACCACAGCCAACACCACGCTGGCAATGGCCAGAACCACCATCCGCTGTTGGTAGGCCTGATTTTGTTTTTTTATTTCCGCCGGGAGGAGACTGATTTTTTTCGGCATTATTTCTCCCTCTGCAACGCCAGACACAGACTGAGGGTGTAGTCCGGGGTGAGCGGAAGACCGGCCCCATCCCGGATCACCTGCGTGTCGGTCAGCGGCTCTAAAACGGTGACCGGCAGGTCAAGCTGCTGGGCCAGGGCTTCGGGCAGTCCGCTGAGGGCTGCACCGCGGCCGCTGAGCCGCACCGCTTCGACCGGCCGGGCGCCGGTCTGCGACTGGTAATAGTTCAGAGAAGAGCGAATCTCTCCGGCCAGACGGCCGCTCCAGGCCAGCAAATCAACTTGGCTTAGCGTGAAATCCGGCTCCCCCGGCTCGCCGGCCGGCAGGTCCGGGTTAGCAGCAACGGCCCTCAGAGCGTCGTACACCCCGCGGGGGAAAATCCGCGCCAGACGGGGGGTGCCGGCGGTGCTGATGAGGATCTGGCACAGGCCATTCCCGATATTGATCGCTGCCACCGCCTCACCGGTCCACCGGCGCAAGGTCCGCTCGAGGATCAGAGGCAGTACTTCCACATCCTGCACCCGCAGACGCGCCACTTCGGCCGCCCGGAGGAAAGCATCGAGCATCTCCCGCTTGGCCGCGACAAAAAGCACTTCCATCAGCACGCCCTCTTCGGTCACGGTCTCGCCGATAACCGAATAATCTAAGACGGTGGAGTTGAGAGCGACCGGCAGCTAGGTCTGGGCCTGGTTGCGGATGAAACTGTCGATCTTACTTTCGGGTACTTTGGGGAAATAGGCGAACCGGACGAGG
>CAZHIT010000068.1:0-10966 GCA_964533125.1 uncultured Candidatus Sumerlaeota bacterium | reverse complement strand
ACCTCATCCAAAACGCTGCCCGCGAGGGGGTGCGGGTGGGAATCACCGGACAGGACGACGCAGCCATCCTGGCGATGGTCGATGCCTGTACCGCCGGCCTCGATCCGGCGCGCCTGACGACAGTCATCGAACCGGCCGAAGACGAGCGGATTCCGGGCGACCTGCTCGCGGTCCGGGTGACCTACCGGGTCCCGGTGACCCTGCTCCTGCTCCAGCCCCTGCTGGGGGCCGAGATCAACTTAAGCTCCCAACTCCAAATGCGACTATAAGCTAATCCGGGTACAGAAGGGGTGGTGGCCATGGGTGAATGCATCCGGCGGTTGACCGGGGAGGAACGGGGCGCCGCCGTCGTCGTCTTTGCCTTGATCCTGACCGTGCTTGCCGGCTGCGGGGCTCTGGTACTGGATCTCGGCCAAATCGTGCTGGTCCGCCAGCAACTCCACAGCGTCGCGGATGCGGCTGTCCTCTCCGGGGCCAAACTGCTCCCGGAGGAACCGGCGGCGGCCGAGGCAGTCGCCCGGGCGGTGGCGGCGGCAAACGGGGTCGGGCCCGACCAAATCAGCGTCAACTTGGAAAATGATAACCGGCGGCTGGCGGTGACTGTGGACGGGATGGTGGACTTCGGGTTTGCCCGGGTGTTTGGCCTCACGCAGCAGTCCGTTACGGTCGGGGCCGCCGCCGCTGTGGGCGCGATCACGGCGATGCGCAACGTCGTGCCCCTGGGCATCCAGAAGGAGGAGTTCGTTTACGGCGAGACCTACACTATAAAGGTCACCCCGCACACCGATGATGAGCCCCTGCATGGCAACTACCGGGCCATCGCGCTCGGGGGCTTTGGGGGCAGCATCTACGAAGATAACCTAAAGTACGGCTACCAGGGGGTGCTTGGGCTCGGTACGGTGGTTACCACCGAGCCTGGCAATATGTCCGGGCCGACGAAAAAGGGTCTGGAGTACCGCCTGGAGCAGGACCCGGAGGCCGATTTTGCCACGGTCACCACCCGGTCGCCCCGCCTGGTGTTCGTGCCGATTATCGATTCGTTTAATGTCAGCGGTCGCTCGGAGGTTCGGGTGGTCGGCTTTGCGGCCTTCTTCTTGGAGGACGCCAAGAGCGGCGAGATTACGGGGAAGTTCTGCCACTATGTGGCGGAGGGGGAAATCGACCAGGAGGATACCGGCAGCGGCTACGGGCTGAAGAGCGTCCGGCTGGTCCGCTAAACCAAGAGAAAAGGTGATGTCATGAATAAACTGCGCAAGCTGCGGGTGGTGGTCCTGCCGCTCCTGGTCGGTCTGATGACCACTTCCTTCGTCTATGTTTATATCCAGCGCCTGGAGAGCGCCGGCGCCATCGCCAGCCGGGTGGATGTGGTGGTAGTCAACGCCGACCTGCCGGCGAAGACCCTGCTGACCGAGGAGATGCTTACCGTCAAGCAGATACCGGAAGAATTCGTCACCGCTGGCGTCCTGAGCCGCAGGGAGGATGCCGTCGGCAAGGTGACCACGGTGGCGCTCGCGGCCGGGGAAATTGTTATGCAGACGAAACTGGCTCTGGAGAGCAACAAGAACGCCCTGGCTTACCATATCCCAGCCAATAAGCGGGCAGTGACCATCGCCATCAACGAGATCATCGGCGTAGCCGGTTTCATCCAGGCCGGAGATGCGGTGGATGTGTACAGCACTTTCGCCGCCGACATCGCCGGGCGGGAAAAGACCGTGCTGGTCCTGGAGAATCTGCCGGTGCTGGCCGTGGTGCGCGATACCAAATCGCTTCCAGAGCAGTCGATCAAGGAGATCAAGGCCTATACCTGCGTCACCCTGGCCGTCACCCCGGAGGAGGCCGGCCGCCTGATTTTCGCCGAAGAGCGAGGGCAACTGCGCTTGGCGCTGCGGCCGGTGCTGGATAAGACCACCAAGGGCCGCCTGGAGTTTGGCAGCGAAAACCTGACGCGGTAACCGAAAGGGGGGAGAGGGGATGGAGAGTACCAGCGGGATTTTCATCATCGAGCCGAATAAGGATATACTGGGGCTGGTGACCGAGATCCTGTACTATAACGCCAGTCTGACCTTCGCCGGCTGCGCCGGCAACGGGAAAGAAGGGATCGAGCGGATCAAGGACTTAACGCCGGCAGTCGTGATCATCGACCTCGACCTGCCGGGGGGCGACGGGTTTGGCGTAGCCCAAGCGGTGGCCAAAGACGTCCAGTCTTCGGTCGTCCTGGTGGGGAGCAAGGTCAGTCCGGACGATTTTCGCAAGGCGCTGCAGATCGGCGCCAAGGATCTGCTGAAAAAACCGCTCGATAAGGACGAACTCTACCTTGCCCTGATCAACGCCGCGAACGAAAGCCGCCACGCGGCGGCGGTCCCGGAAAAACCGCTGGAGCGGCAGCGGCGGGGCAAGGTGGTCACGATCATGAGCATGAAGGGCGGGGTGGGGAAGACGACGGTGGCCGCGAATCTGGCCACCAGTCTGGCCGGCCGGGCCAAAGGTCGCCGAGTGGCCCTGGTGGACTTGGACCTGGAGTTTGGAGTCTGCGCCCTGCTCTTTGGTTTGAAGCCCTACGCAACAATAGTCGATCTCTGCCGAGTGGAGGGAGAAATCGGGGCCGGGCGCCTCGATAAAGTCCTCCTGACCCACCCGTACACCGGGATCAAGCTCCTGGCCGCCCCGCCCAGTCCCGAACAGGCGGCGGAGGTGGAAGGGGACGGGCGGCGGGATCGCGACCGCAATTATCTGGATGAGATTCTGGAGGAGCTGCGGCGGCAGTTTGACTATGTCCTGATCGATACCGCCTCCAACTTCCGGGAGACCAACCTAACCGCCCTGGACAAATCGGACCTGGTTTATGTCCTGGCCACGCCGGATATCCCCTGTCTGCAGAACACGGCGAAATGCCTCAACCTCCTGCAGAAGCTGGATTACGGTGAGGACACGGTGCGCCTGATCCTCAACCGGGCGAGCGGCGCGGTCGGCCTGGAGGAAGCAGAGATCAAAAAGGGTCTGAGCTATTCTATCAGCCATGTCATCCCCTCCGACGGACCGACGGCGGTCTGGGCGGCCAATGTGGGGCAGCCCTTCGTCATCAGCCGGCCCAAGGCGGCGATAGCCAAAAGTATCGGAGACCTGGCGGCACACCTCACCGCCCCGGCTAAATCAATGCCGGCATTGGCCGAAGCGCTCCCGGCGGCGGGGCGGCGGAAAGGGCTGTTCGCGTTCTAGTCACATTTTAGGCGGTGATAGCCATGCAGTCTTTGTATCAGCGCATCCAGGCCCGGGACCGGGCGCAAAAAGAGAAGGAGCAGGAAGAGCAGCGCCTGGAGAATGGCTCTTCCCTCGGAACCGCCAGCCGGCCGGGCGACAGCTTAAAAGAGCTGAAAAGCAAAATCCAGCAGAAACTGATCGGGGAGCTGGATGCGGCGGTGCTCGCTAAAAACATCCTTACCGACGAAGAGAAGAGCGAAATCCGCCGAAAAATCTACGATCTGGTCCTCCAGGAGGAAAGTGTCCCGCCTCTGGAGCGGGACGAACTGGTGGCGACCCTGCTCGCGGCCTTTATCGGCTTTGGGGTGATCGAGCCCCTGCTGAACGACCCGGAGGTCAGCGAAATCATGGTGAATGCCCCGGACCAGGTCTACGTCGAGCGGCAGGGCAAACTGCAATTGGCAGAAGTCCGGTTTGCCGATAATCGGGAGATCACTAACCTGATCGAGAAAATCGTCGCTCCCTTAGGGCGGCGGATCGACGAGGGTAGCCCCATGGTGGACGCCCGCCTGCCGGACGGCTCACGGGTGAACGCCATCATCCCTCCGCTCGCTTTGCGCGGTCCCTGCGTGACCATCCGTAAGTTCGCCCGCGAACCCTACCGGATCCGGGACCTGACCGGGTTTGGCACGCTGAGCGAACCGATGGCCGCCTTTCTGGAGGCCTGTGTCAAGGCGCGCCTGAACATCATCGTTTCCGGCGGCACCGGCAGCGGCAAGACAACCTCGCTTAATGTCCTCAGCTCCTTCATCCCCGCCGACGAGCGGATCGTCACCATCGAAGACGCCGCCGAACTGCAGCTGCACCAGGACCATGTGGTGTCGCTCGAGACCCGCCCGAGCAACATCGAGGGTAAAGGGGAGATCACTATTCGGCAGTTGGTGCGCAACTCGCTGCGGATGCGCCCGGACCGGATCGTGGTAGGGGAGGTCCGCTCCGGCGAAGCGCTGGATATGCTCCAGGCGATGAACACCGGACACGACGGCAGTCTGACCACCGGACACGCCAACAGCCCGCGGGATATGCTCTCCCGTCTGGAGACGATGACCCTCATGGCGGGGATGGAGTTGCCGGTGCGGGCCATCCGGGAGCAGATCGCCTCGGCCATCGATGTCATCGTCCAGCAGAGTCGTCTGCGCGACGGCAGCCGGAAAATCACCCATATCACCGAGTTGCAGGGCATGGAGGGGGATGTCATCGTCCTGCAGGATATTTTCACTTACCAGCAGCAGGGAGTGAGCCCGGAGGGCCGGGTGACCGGGGAGTTTCGCGCCACCGGCATCCGCCCGCGCTGCTACGAGCGCATTCTGCGGAGCGGTCTGAGTTTGCCTTCGTCGCTGTTCGGCGACTGGAGCTAGGAAAGGGGTGTCGCCATGCTGCCGCTGATCCTGGGACTGACTTTTCTGGGTTCCCTCTATATCGGGTATAGCCTGCTCCAACTGCTGGGCGAAGGCCAGGGCTCGGTCAACCGCCGACTGCGGGATATCGCCCGGCAGCGGGAGACTACCGACCCGACTAACCCGTCCTGGCCGGCGGCGCAGGCACCCCACCCGCCGGCGCCCCGGGGGCAAAGGCTCCTGACCCGCATCGAGGATCTGACCAACACCCACCTGGCCAAATATAACTTGGTCAAGAACACTCAGGATAAGCTGCGCCTGGCCGACCTAAAGTACCGGGTCTCAGAGTTTATGGCCAGCATCGGGCTGTGTGCTCTGGTGTTTTGCGCCCTGGGGTACGGGATTAGCCGCAGTCCCATCGCGGCCGCTCTTTTGGGAACGCTCGGCGGGCTCCTGCCCTTCGCCTACTTGAATCGGGTGGTGGATCGCCGCCTGAAGCTGTTTGGGTCCCAGCTCCCGGACGCCATCAGTATCATCTCCAACTCCCTGAAGTCCGGCTACTCTCTCCTTCAGGCCATGGATATGATCTCCCAGGAACTGCCCCCACCCATGTCGCGGGAGTTTAAGCAGGTGGTGCGGGAATGCCGGCTGAATGTTGCCCTGGAAGACGCTCTCGCCAATCTCCTGCACCGGGTGAAGAGCCGCGACCTGGAGATTATGGTCACCGCAGTCCTCATCCAAAAACAGGTCGGGGGTAACCTGGCCGAGGTGTTGGATAACATCAACACGACGATCCGGGACCGAATCCGTATCCTGGGGGAAGTCCGGACGCTCACAGCTCAGGGCAAAATTTCGGGGATGGTGATCAGTCTGATCCCGGTGGGACTGGCTTTCCTGCTATACCTGCTTAACCCCGCCTATATGCGCCCCTTGTTCGTACAGCCACTGGGCCAGGCTATCCTGGGGGTCGCTTTAGTGCTGCAAGTAATCGGGGTGCTGATCGTGCGGCGGATGATCAATATCGAGATTTAGGGGGTGAAATGATGCTCTCGGCCATGCTGGTCACCCTCGGCCTGACGGTAGCGCTGTTTACCTATCTGATGCTGCTGCCAGCGGCGGACAAGATCAAGATCAGCCGCCGGGTCCGGGACATCCAAAGCTTCACGGCTGACCCTAAAACTGAGGAGGAAAAGGTCCTCAGCCAGCCCTTCCTGGAGCGGGTGGTCAAACCGGGCTTTGACCGGGCGGGTAAACGAATCTTGGCCTTCACCCCGGTAGGAATGCAGACCCGTCTGACCGAGAAAATCGCCCGGGCGGGCAATCCGGTAAACAGCGCCGAGTTCGCCGGGTATAAGGTGCTCTGCGGCCTGGGGATGGCGGCGGCCTATGCTTTGCTCTTCCTCCTGAGCGATGTCCGGGGCAGCAAAATCCTGTTGATGCTGGTTCTGGCGCTGCTGTCCGTGCTCCTGGCCTTTTTCTTGCCCGAGGTCTGGCTGAGCAGCTTCAGCAGTAAGCGGGCCAGGAACCTCGAGAAAGATCTCCCCGATGTCCTCGATTTGCTGACGGTGGCTGTGGAGGCAGGCTTAGGGTTTGACGGCGCGATCCAGAAGGTGAGCGAGCAGTTCAAGGACCCCATCGCCGGGGAACTGCGCGCCTACTTAAAGGAGGTTCGCCTGGGGTACCCCCGCACCGATGCCCTGCGCAACCTGGCGGCCCGCACCAATAACCCGGATATCCAGACCTTCGTGGCGGCAATAGTCCAGGCCGACCAACTGGGCGTCGGCATCAGTAAGGTGCTGCGGGTGCAAGCCGAGCAGATGCGTATCCAGCGCAAACAGCGGGCGCAAGAAAGGGCTATGCAGCTGCCGGTGAAGATGATATTCCCCTTGGTGCTGTTCATCTTTCCAACCATCTTTGCCGTGCTCCTGGGTCCGGTGGTGATCCACCTGCTCGGTTTCTTCAAATAATACATGAAACCGCCGAAAAAGACCCGCTAGGGTCTTTTTGGTTTAGCAGGATATGGGAATTTTATGGCAAATACTATATTGGTAAAGGTCTGAGTGCCAAATGTGGCCCTGGGAGAATAGCGGCCGGAGGTGCAAGCATGGAAAGCGACGACCGGTCAACCAGTAAGGCAACGGAAGCGGCAGACCGCTGCACGATCAGTGAGTTTGTCGCCCGGAGCGGGATCTCCCGCAGCCGGCTGAAACGGTGGGAGGAAAAACTGGGCCTCGCGGTACAGCGGGACGAGCGGGGGATGCGGTACTATACGGCGGCGGATCTGCCCTTATACCAGCGGATCGCCGAACTCCGCCGCGAGGGGTATAGCTTGGCGCTCATCCGGATCCAACTTGCTGCCGCTGGAGCGCCGGTTGAGCGGGTGTTCGCCGGGGTGATCGAGCCCGTGAGCGTGGCACCCCCAACTGCCGAAGTGGAAGACCTGGAGCAGCGTCGCAAGCAGTTGATGGCCGAAATGCAGGAAGTGTTCCGGGGCGCGGTGAAAGATATAACCGCCGGCGCCGTCAAAGAAACCGTGGATGAGCTGCTGCGGGAACAGGCGGCCGCGCTGGAGACCAATCTGACCGGCAAACTGTACGAGCGGGGCGAAAAGCTGACCGAGAGCCTGGTGGAGCGTTTTAACAGCGACGACCGGAATAACCGGGATATCGCTATCATCGCCCGCCGCCAGATGGAGGAAAAGCGCCGCCAGTACCAGGAGGCCGAGGCGGCCAAGCCAAAACGCAACAAGCTGCAGCGGGCAATTGCAGTCATTCTGGGGAAGGAGTAATGGCGATGGCAGGGAAAAGGAAGAGAACCTGGCGGGAGAAGCTGCACGACGCCCCCGGGCTCCCGAAAGTGGGGCCGATTGACGAAGCCTCCAGCCGGCGCTGGGGTACCGGCATGATGGTTATCCCGCACCCGTTGGAAGTGGACGGGATGATGCGCCAGATCCCGGAGGGTAAGCTCAATACCATGGACCGGGTCCGGGATACCCTGGCCCGGCGGCACGGGGCGACCATCGCCTGCCCGCTGACCACTGGCATCTTCGCCTGGATCGCGGCCCACGCGGCGGCGGAGGGGGAAGCAGCAGGAGAGCAGGACACGTCGCCCTATTGGCGGCTATTGAAGTCCGGGGGCGAAATAAACGCCAAGTACCCAGGCGGTGTGGACGCCCAAATGGCGCTCCTGGCGATGGAGGGGCACACCGTGGCGGCGAAGGGCAATAAGTATTACGTTCTGGATTACGAGCAAGCCCTGGTGGCGGGAGAAGAAGCGATAGACGGCAGTGATATTGGTTTGCAGCAGGCCGTGGAGGAGGAGAGAGCCAATGGATGAAGTGAAGCAGCAGCGGGAGTGGTTAAAATCTACCTTTCCCGAGTGGTATCAGACTGAGACTGACCAGAAAAAACAACTGCCCCAACCGCCGCTGTTCAAGGCGGCCGGGCCGGGACAGGCAGTGATTGACCTGCCGGTGGTCAGTCCGGAGGTAATCAGTCAGGCCAGTCTGTGGGATGTCTTACAGCACCGGCAAAGTCGCCGGGAGTACACTTCTGATAACCTGACTTTGGCTGAGCTGTCCTTTCTCCTTTGGGCGACCCAGGGTGTCCAGAAAGTGAGCGGCAACTCCTTCACCAAGCGGACGGTGCCCTCCGGCGGTTCCCGGCACCCGTTTGAGACTTACCTGGCTATCAGTCGGGTGGAGGGGCTCCCGCCGGGCCTGTACCGCTATCTGCCTCAAAGTCATGGACTGGTTAGCCTGCAACCCGATCCGGATCTGGCGGCGCGTCTGACCGCCCTCACCCTGGGGCAGAACTTCGTCGGGAAGGCGGCGGTGACCTTTATCTGGAGCTGTTTGCCTTACCGGGGGGAGTGGCGCTACCACCGCTCCGCCCATAAGGTAATCCTCCTCGAGGCCGGCCATGTCTGTGCCCACCTGTACCTGGCGGGTGAAGCCATAGGCTGCGGGGTGTGCGCCATCGGCTCCTACGATCAGGCCGCTCTGGACCGCTACCTCGGGGTGGATGGGACCGATGAGTTAGCTGTGTACCTGGCGGCGGTGGGGAAGGCGGCGTTATAGGACTTTTCGTAGATGAAGAATAACCCCGGGAACCTGACTGTCCCCGGGGTTTTATTTTGCGGTAGAATCCGCTTATGTTCCTGACAGGCTGAAGTGCATATAGTCATCACCGCTGGACCAGTGCATATCGGGGCTCCAGTGCCAGCCGTACGCACGGAAGGCACGGACCACATCCCCGTCGGGGAGGATCGAGTACGGGTTGACGCCCGGCTGCCAGAGCTTGCCGGATTTGATTGTGCCGTCCCGGCCGATGAAGTAGTTCTCGTCCGGATTGATGTCGATGGCCAGGCCGCTGCTGTGCTGGGAAGTCCCCCGGAAGGAGTAGCCAAAAACGCTCTTGATCGGGAAGCGCTCCGGACCGTTGTAGATCGCGGCGAAGATTTGCCGGACATCTTCGACAACTTCCTTATATACACTTATGGTGATGGTCGCCGTCCGCTTCGTGCCACCAGATAACTGCCAGACCTGCACCTCGATCTGGCGCATCTGGGGCTGGGCTTCGGCCGCGCTCCCAAAGCGGGGGAGCGAGCGGGAGGAGAGAGAAGACCCGCGCGGACTGTGTGGCGGGGTCACCGCGAACTCCCGCCACAGGGAGAACTGGGAGGGGGTACCGGCCTGGTTCACAGCGGTGACCTCAAGCGCGGCCTGGGTGCTCTTGCCATCGTTACTGAAGATCTCTGCCCCCTGGGATCCGAGGTCCAGGGAGTTGACTTGGGTCCGCCGGGTATAGACCAGGGTATCACCCCGATAGATCCGGACATCGTAGGCCGTAGCGGCCGGTACCTCTCCCCAGGTCAGCTTGACTTCCCCCGCCGGGTAGCTCGGGGCCAGGTACATCCCCGACGGTGCGGGCAGGAAACACCCACTGCTCCCCGGAGTACTAATGCGGGTGGCGTCGCAGTAGGCCAGGGTATTCAGCGTCAGGATTGCAGCCTGTTCGCGGGTGACCTGGGTTTTGGGGCTCAGGACGTTACTTGCAGTCCCGGCAATTATCCCCCGGGCGTAAGCGTCGGCCATGGCCGTCTTGGCCCAGGCGTCGAGCTGATTGCCGTCTTTAGCGTACTGCTGCAGCACCTGCGCTGCCTTCTGCTGACTCATCAGCGGCTGGTTTGGCTGGAAGAGCAGGCGCAGGCGCCCCAGCATGACCACCGCCATCTCCCGGGTCAGGGGTTGGTTCGGGCTGAAGACTCCAGGCGCTGTACCGCCGGTTAAGCCCAGGGCGTAGGCTTGCTCGGCTACTGCGTCTGTCGTATCACGGAATGGATGAGCAGAAGGCAGCTCGGGCAGGGGATAACCGTAGAGGCAGCAGCCGCTCAGGAGCAGGGTACAAAAGTCCTGCCGGGTGATGGGGGCGGCGTAGGCCTGGCTGGCGAAGTCCGCTGGTAATAGACCGACGGTATCAGCGATCGCGATCTTGCCCGCGGCCCAGGTACTGGGTGAATAGGACGGGGCTGCGAGAGCGGCGGGGGATAGGGGTATACCAAAAAGCAATAACAAAACGAAGGTATACAGCAGAGCCCTATGGCTTGTCCGGTGTGGCATCAGAAAACCTCCTCTACGGCGTGGGCCGGTGGATAGACCTCTTCATATTCATTCGCATGGCCGGTAGGTTTTCTGGCTAGAATCCTGGGCACCGAGACGGAAGTTGGGTCACAGAACGACTTCCGAAGGTAAGCAGGGGGAGAGGGAAGGAGAAAAAAGATACGGAAGAAAAGCAACAGGTTTTTGGTCGATTGTTATAACCCGGTAAATAATCTAGAGAAAGGTCCTGCACCCGGATATGTGCGAGATGATTCAAACAAATGTTCGTTAGTAAGCAAATACTCAATTAACAGCATTTATAGGGTTAACTATTGGGCTAATATATGGTTCTAGCAGGCATTATTGCCATGTATGCCTAAATAATGATATATTAGGTTTGAAACTGGCGCAATGTTTGTAATGCTTTTCCTGTCCTCGTGTACAGCTTACACTACATTGGTATTTGCTTCTCTGGAAGTCAGAGGCGCCACCTGGTCAGTAGTTCGGATGTATACCGCATGGTTTATGGGGGGTATGTCTTGATGGACATGAAGTTTAACCCACTATATTTATCCTTTGGTTTCATTTGGGTTTGCGTAATTGCAGTAATAGCTTATCGAATGCTAATCAGTCGAAATAGTCCCGCGGTCTCGGATTCTGACCCTGAGGCTAAGCCGGAACCTGCTGCAATGAAAGTTGCGGCGTTAGTGCTTGATACAATTTTCTGTCTGGTGTTACCTTTCAGCATAATGGCGGCAATGGTATCACCAAT
>CAZHIT010000067.1:0-10978 GCA_964533125.1 uncultured Candidatus Sumerlaeota bacterium | reverse complement strand
CCGCCCCGGCCGCCGGCGTCAGCTGCACCGCGCCAAACCTGTGAATCACCTGTTTCCCGCCGATGCTCACCTGCACCGACCCGGTCAGTGGGTCTTCGGCCACCTGGATATTGACCATTTTCACCATCTCATCCAGCAGCAAATCCCGCTGGTCCATTAAGTCGTTCGGGGTATCCCCAGCCGCCCGGACGGCAATAATCTGCTGGTTGATGCCGTGCAGGCGGTTGATTAAGCCGTTAACATCGAAAACGGCCTGCTTGATTGCGTCATCGGCGTTCACCTGCAGGTCCGACAGTTGCCGGTCCAAATGGGCAAAGGTATCAGTCACCGCCAGGGCGTTCTGGACGACAAGGGAGCGCAGGTCGTCGCTCTCCGGGTAAAAGGCCAGCTGCTGCAGGGAGGCCCGGAACTCCTCCGTGACCGCCCCCAGGCCGTAATCGGAAAGTTCGTTCATGATGCCTTCGATTTCTTCCATCGCTTCCCGCCGGACCGACCACCGCCCCAGCGCCTTGTTCTCGCTGCGGTACTGGCCATCCAGGAAGGCGTTGCGCATCCGGACGATGCGGTCGACTTTAACCCCCGTGCCCATCTGGCCGGCGCTGTCCGGCCGGCCCAGGCCGGGTATGGTATAAGGAGTATCGGGCAGCATCGACACCACCTGCCGGGAATACCCCTTGGTGTTGGTGTTGGCGATATTATGACTGGTTATTTCCAGGGCTTTTTGCTGGGCCTGCATCGCCTTGCGGCCGATTTCCAGACCGCCGAAGGTATTGGGCAAAACCGTTCACCCTTTCTTATGCCTGCCGGTCGTAGTGTCTGGCCGCGCTGGTATCGGTTCCCCCCGCCGCCCCGGCCGCGTTATAGGTCAGGCTTTCTTCCGGTTGTAGCAATCGTTGGGTATAGCCCACCCAGCGCAGGGAGTGGTGGATTAAGCCCTCGTTGATCCGGTTGAAGTCCGCTATCTGCCCGAGCAACCCCAACAGCTCAGTCTGCAGCGCCGTTAGTTTGCTGGCATCGGCGGCCGCCGCCTGGGCAATCAAGCTGCTCAGGGCGGGTTCCGACCCAGATTGAGCACCCGCAGGACGGGAGCCCCAGGCCTGCCACTCCTCCTCCAGCCGGCTTAACTGCTCGGCCAGGCGGGTTTCGTCCGCCGTAATCGCCTCAATCCGGGAAATATCGCCGGCAATCAGGGCGTTGCGCTTTTCCCCTTCCCGGTTAAGCAGCTCCCGATACACCGGCACCAGTTCATTCAGCCACCCGGCCACCCGGGAGAAAATACCTTCGGTCAAGCGATCACCCCTGCTTGTCGATTTCCAGTTTATCGGCGATACTCCGGCCGATGATCTGCGCTGCCACCTGGTCGGCGCTCACCCGGTACTCCCCGCTCTCAATGGCCGCCCGGATCGGCTCCACCTTATCGGGGCGGATGTCCGGCAGCGCCAGCACCGCCTTTTGAATCGCCTGCATCTCTTCGGCCTCGGCCGACAGGCTCACCCGGTCGGTCTCCGCCCGGGTTGGTGCCGCCTCCGCCTGCGGCGGGCGCGTCCGGTTATCTACCTGACGCACGAAAGCCTGGATTGCGCCCCGAATCTGCGTGTCCGAAATTTTCATCTTTTGTCTCCCACCCTGCCTAAAATAGACATGGAGCTTAGTCACTCTACTACTATATCGGAAAAACCCAAAAAAAATTGAGGAGAATTTCCGCCCCCGATTTAATCATCCCGCTCACTCAGGCGGTCGACGGTATAAAACCGCCCCCGCCCAGGTGTCGCGTCCGGCGCCCGGTCCCGGCCCGGCCGCTGCAGCTCGGCCGCCAGATCCTGCTGGCACTGCCGGCAATACCGGCCGCTGCCAATGCTCTCCCCGCAGCCGGTGCAGGTCAGCGCCTTCCACTGCACCCCGGTCTCCACCAGCCGTCCCTCGCGCAAAAACCGCAGAATCCGCTCCATGGCCACCCCGGTCGCCGCGTGGGTTTCGGCCAGGGTCGCGCCTTTTTGCTCGTGCAGGAAATCCCGCAGCTGGCGGTAGTCCTGTTCTTCCCGTTCCCGGCAGCGGGGACAGAGGCGGCTAGTGACGTAGACAAAAGCTTTGCCGCATTCCGGGCAATTGCGCAGTTCCACTTCCTCACCCATCCTCTCTGCCGCCGGCACCGCGGCCAAACCTGATCCTCAGCACGTGCTTCTACTAGAAGGTAATGACCTTGCGGGCCTGGCAAACCGCCTCCACGATGCTGTACATATTGGTGACCTGGCCCACCGCCAGCTTATCCTTCAGACCGAAATAGTCGAGACAGATCCCGCAGGCGCTGATTTTCACGCCGCGGTCCGCCAGTTGGCGCAGATGCCCCAGGGCTTCGCTGCCCTCCACCGCGAGCTTCACCCCGCCGTTGAGGAAGACGATTTCCTTCGGCAGCGGGCTGCTCTCGTTTAAGGCGTAGAAGAAGTTTTTCGCGAGCAACCGCCCCAAGTTCTCGTCGCCCCGCCCCAGGCCCTCCCCGGTAAACAGCAGGATGGTGTCCTCCGTATCCAGCAGGGCTTCGTCTATCCCGGCCAGCACGTTTTTGCCGATGGTGATATGGAAATCGCTCCCCTTTTCTTCGATGGAAACGCTGTACGCCGCGTTGCGGGCAAACTTCACCACGTTATCCCGGGCGATGCGATTATCCACAATCGTCTTCACCGCCCCCTCGCTGATCCCGTCCAGGGCTTGCTTGGTGCTGATCACCGGCTGGGGGCAAGCCAGGCCCCGCGCGTCCACTGTAATCATCCTTATCCCTCCCTCTCAAGGTAACAACGTAATCGTCCCCGGCTCCCCGGCCACGACGTTGCCGACCAGGGCGGCGTCGTTTATACCCCGCTCCCGCAAGGCCGCTATCGCTGCCGGTACGGCTGCCGCCGGCAGCGCCATCAGCAGGCCGCCGGAGGTTTGCGGGTCAAACAAAATGTCCTGGGTGGTTTCCCGCACCCCGGGGGCAAAGGTAATCTTGCCGGCCAGGTAGTCCCGGTTGGCGTAAGCCCCCGCCGGGATAATGCCCATGGCGGCGTAGCCCAGGGCGCTCGGCAGCACCGGGACGCTGCCGGCCTGGATAGAGAGACTGACCTGGCTTGCCGCCGCCAGTTCACTCGCATGCCCCAAAAAGCCAAACCCGGTGATATCGGTGCAGGCGCTGGCCCCCGCTTCGGCCATTACCTCCGCCGCATCCTTGTTCAGCCGGGTCATCACCGCGATTACCGCCGCCGCTTCCGCCCCGGACGCCAGTCCGCCCTTGATGGCGGTGGTCATAATCCCCACCCCCAGCGGCTTGGTCAAAATCAACTGGTCGCCTGGCCTTGCCCCGGCATTCGATTTCACTCGGTCCGGCGCCACGAGCCCAGTCACCGCGAGACCGTATTTCGGCTCCTTATCCTCAATCGAGTGCCCCCCCACCAAAAGCGCGCCGGCCTCCGTGATTTTCGATAGCCCCCCCAGCAGGATTTGCGCCAGGACATCCGTCCCCAAACACGTCGGGAAACCGATGATATTCATCGCCGTCAGCGGTGTTGCGCCCATGGCGTAAATATCGCTCAGAGCGTTCGCGGCCGCGATCTGGCCAAAGGTATAGGGGTCATCGACGATTGGAGTAAAGAAATCCACGGTCTGCACCAGCGCCGTCTGTTCATCCAGGCGGATGACCGCCGCATCATCAAACGTATCGATCCCAACCAGCAAGCGGGGATCCGTGATCTTGGGCAATTGACGCAATACTTGCGCCAGGGTCTCCGGACCCAGTTTAGCCGCTCACCCCGAACTGCTGGTCATTTGGGTTAACCTCACCCGTTCTGCTTCCATGGTCTCACCTGCCTCTCGGTGTTTCTGGTAGAGTATTTCTCCCTCCCCGGGTTTATTCCTGCCGGGCGGGTTAATCGGCGCCGGTGCGAAAAAAAGGAGCGGGAATAATCCCGCTCCAAATGGCTCTAGGGTTTGGCTCCGGCCGGGGCCCGCCCAAGTTCCAAGCGGCCCGTCCCGGATAGTATGCACGGCTCCTACTGGTTTATGCATCCCGGCGCCACGCTGATAAGCCGCCTGGCGGTTCAGTACGTGGTCTTCTCCTGCGGGTCGACAATCGCGATTACCGCGCCCAGTTCCTGGTGGTCCCGCACGGCCACCAAAAAGCGTCGGTACGACACCGGACCCAAAAAACCCATCTCGTCCCCCAGACGGATCAGCTCCTCCCCCAGTTCCCCCACCGGCGGGTCGACTTCCCGGTACAGCGCCCGCAAATCCTCCCACTGCTGCGTGGGCAGGCTGTGGTGACAGTAAAAATAGGCCAGGGCATTGCCGATCTGGTCCATCCTGTGCGGCATGGGCTCGGGGAAAGCGCGCAGGTTCTCCATCGTGCCGGTATAGAGCAGATCGTAGTATTCCCGGTTAGTGTAGCCGTAGTTAAGCAGGCGCCGGTCGATGATGATATCCGAAGTCCAGCTTTGGAGCGCCCGGACGATGGGCTCCCATTCCGTCTGGTAAGAGTGGCGCAGGGTGGGGTAAGCGAAACCCTGATCGAACATCGCCACATGGCTGAGTTCGTGGGCGGCGGTTTCTTCCACCAGTTCCGGGGTCACTCCCCGGTTTAAGTACACATACACCCCGAACTGATGGATATCCGCCAGCCCCTGCTTCGCATGGAAAGCCGGACTCGGGTGCTCGTCAATATAGCGGTAAACGATCCGCTTGCTGCTGACGGTATGGAACCAATCCAAAAACTCCGTGTACTTCTCCGAGAAATCCCAGTGCAGTACCCGCATCCTCTAACCCCCCTGTCGCTTCGGTTCATCCTTTTATTCCCGGCAAAGACGCTGCACGCTGGCGGCCCCGCCCGGCTCCCGGCGCGAGTAATCGAAAAGCAGGACCACCGGGTCTAACCCGCCCCCGCCCCCGGCCAATACATCGCAGTTGAAAGAAACCAACTGCACTTGGCGCAGGATTTCTTTTAGCGGCAGATGCGCCAAATGAGGTAGGCAGCGCTGCCGGTTTTCTTCCGCCGCCAAAAACTCCAGGCACTGCTCCCGGCTCCAGGTCCCCGGTGGGCACCACTCCGGCAAATCCAGACACCGCTCCCGGAGCAATAAATCCAGTTTCAGCGTCTCCACAAACCGGCTTGGTTCCGCCCAGGTAACTTTTCCGAAAGCCGCGAGGATCTGACAACTTTCGCGGTCCCCAATCCCCCGCAACCCATAGCCATGCTCCTCCCAATAGGCCGCAAACGCCTCCAGCCAGGCAAAGGGACTGCCCCGGAACTGGCGCACGGCGGCGGTGATGGTATGGGCAAACCGGCCGCTGTTGATATACAGCTCCACCAGCGCCTCAATTGTCTTCAGGCGGAGCAGTTCCCCAAAGCTGATCCAGTCGCTGGCCAGCACCTCGTAGGGCGGGTCCGGCTGGAACCGGAAGCCGTATTTCTCCCGTTCCTCGTATAAAGGACTGCCCCCCAGCAACTTCAGGAACCCCAATTGGAGGTTATGCGGTTGCAGCGCAAACACCTCGTCAAACGACCGGCCAAAGGAGAAATAGTCTTCGTACGGCAGCCCGGCGATCAGATCGAGGTGCAGATGGATGCACCCCGCCGCCCGCAGTGTCTTCACCGCTGCCGACAGCCGCTTAAAATCGGTTTGGCGGGCCACCGCCGCCAGGGTTGCCGGGTTCGTCGACTGCACACCGATTTCGAACTGGAAATACCCGGCCGGCACATCCTTGAGAAAACCAAGCGTGGCCTCATCCAGCAGATGGGCCCCGATTTCAAAATGAAAACTGACCCCGGGCCGGTACTGCTCCAGCAGGAACTGCCAGATGGCAAGAGCCCGCGCCCGGTCGGCGTTAAAGGTGCGGTCCACGAACTTAACCAGCTTGACCCCGCTGTCCATCAGCCGCCCCAGGTCCGCCCGCACCCGGTCCATTGAAAAATAGCGAACACTCCGGTCGATGGAAGACAGGCAAAAGCTGCAGCGGTACGGACACCCC
This sequence comes from uncultured Candidatus Sumerlaeota bacterium, assembly GCA_964533125.1. GTDB lineage: Bacteria > Bacillota > SLNR01 > SLNR01 > JBMNPB01 > CAZHIT01. Next base: position 4,984 of record CAZHIT010000067.1, on the reverse strand, counting down.
CGCGAGCTTTCGATATATACAATCTTGTTTCGGTTGTCGTCGCCTGCAGTCACAGGTGAGGGGATTTGGTCCAGGTCCGCTATGACCGCCCGGGGCCGGTTCACCCGGGGTTCTCCCTCCCAGCGGTAAGCCAGACCATCTATCCCCGCCGGTTCGCCGCCGTCTCCATCCAGATACCGGAGCAGTTCCCGTAAGGTCAGCTCGCCTTCGCCCAGCACCACATAGTCGATCTCCGGGTTCGCGGCCAGCACTTCCGCCGCCCCAAACGAAACCTCCGGACCCCCGCACACGATTGGCACCGCCGGCATTACCTGTTTTAAGGTGCGGATCAGGGCCAGGGTCGGCTCGATATTCCAGATGTAACAGCTAAAGCCGATCACCGCCGGTTGTTCGGCGTAAATCTGCCCGGCCATGGTCAGCAGCCGGTCGTTGATGGTAAACTCCCGGATCACTGGCTGGCACAAATCCGCGGCCGCCGCCGCTAGGTACGAGAGCGCCAGGTTGCGGTGGAAAAACCGCGCGTTTAAGGTGGTCAGAAGCAAGCGCACAGGCAGCCCCCCTTTCTCCCAGGTTCCGGCGGCAGCTAGTCTGCCTAGATATTCGGCAGTCCACTCCGTTCCCCTGTCACCGGACGAGAAAAAGGACGCCCGTCCGCCGGCTACACGCTCATCTCGTATACCCGGTACTGTTTGTACTCACTCGCCCCCCGGCCTTCCCACCGGCGGACCAGTCCGCCCGATTTCTGGTTGGCGCTGAAAATCCAGCCGGCTTCGCCCTGGCTGTACTTGCCCAGTACCGCTTCGTAAAACCGGCAAATCAGCCCGAGCACTGCGCCCGAGCCCTGGTGCTCCGGCTTCAGGCACAGCTCACCCAGGCGGAAACGGTTAACGGCCGGTGCGGTTTGATTAAAGTCAGGGTACCAGAGCAGGTACCCCACCGCTTCCCCGTCCTTCTCGGCGAACAGCAGGTTCTCCGGGCGCAGATATGCCCGCAGGGAGCGGATTAGCTCCCAGTCTTCCGCCGGGTCCCGGGGCGTCCAGAAGATATGGCCCGGATAGGCCGCATTATTGATCGCGGTATACCGCCCGGCCTCCTTCCGCAGATGAGCAAAATCCGCCTCCCGGAAAGAGTAACCCGCCCGGATCACCCGCTCCGCCAGTTTCAGTTCCGCCTTCAAGTCGAGCTTTGCCATATCCAGCGCGTAGGACGAGAAGCGGTGTTCACGGCAGCCGGCAAAATACGCCGGGTAATAGGATGGGTTATAGGGGAAGCCAAACACCGGGGCCTCCTCGAAATGACTGGCCAGAAACCCCATCCCGTTCGCGAAATGCCCGTTCAGCCCCACCACCACCCGCTGGTACCCCCGCTCGGCCGCGTACTCCCGCGCCGTGGCCAGCAGGAGATCGACTGCCGGCTTGGCATCCTTTACGGCCTCAAAGAATCCCAGCATCAGGTAGTCCGGCGCCCGCTGGTCACTGATTAACACCGCACGGGCCTTAATCCCCCCGTCTTCCCGCACCAGCAGCGGCCGGCAGTCCGCGTGCGCGGCGTATTGGCTCCGCCCCGTCATCATCGCCTTCGCCAGGCTGGAACCGTGGTCCCGGTAAAACGCATCGCCCGCATACACCCGGAGGCCAAAGGCGATAAACTCCTCCACCCCCCGTCGGGTGGTCACCCAGTCCACATTCAGCACGACCATCACTCCATACTTTTCTACCTTCATCCCTTCATCCTATGCGTCGGCGTACGATTCGGTCCGCTCGCCAATTGGTTGATCCGTACCCCGGTGCAGACCCACGAATGACGTCAAAAGCCGCCCACAACGGCATCAACCGCTACGGACGGCTTTATTACACAAACACTCAAGGCAGGTGTTATGACCCTCCCAGACATTAACCCGGCCGTTTACGACCCCGCCGCCGGGTTCTCCTCCGCCTCGATCTTGACCGTTGCCGGCGCAATCACCTCAAACAGGGCATTGAGGCCAATCCCCGCCAGGGCCGCCAGACTGAGGCCCGACAGGGAAGCGTATTGGCTCAGCTGGATGGCGGCTTTGTTGTCCGCCCCCTTAAGGGAGACGATCCCCAGGATCAGGATCACAAACACCACGCTGGAGTTGCGGACATTGGCCAGGTCCGGCTTGCTGTCCACCAGCGTTTTCACCCCAATGCTCGCAATCATCCCGAAGAGGATGAAGCTGACCCCACCCATCACCGCCGTCGGCACGGTCTGGATTAAGGCCCCCAGTTTCCCGATAAAGCTCAGGCCAAGCGCGATTACCGCCGCACCCCGCAATATCATGGGGTTATAGTTCTTGGTGATCGCCAACACCCCGGTGTTCTCGCTGTACGTGGTATTCGCCGGACCGCCGAACAAGCCGGCGACCGCCGTCGCCAGGCCATCCCCAATCAGAGTCCGGTGCAGCCCCGGGTCACGCACAAAATCTTTGCCCACCACGGCCCCGTTGGTGGTAATGTCGCCGCAATGCTCCATAATCGTCACAATCGCCACCGGGGCGATAATCTTCATGGCTTCCCAAGAAAACTGCGGCGCCAGAAACGGCGGCAGCGCGAGCCAACTGGCCTCCGTCACTGCAGTGAAATCCACCGCACCCATAGCGAAGGCGGCGATATATCCAACCCCCACCCCCAGCAATATGGGCAGCAGGCGGGCAAACCCCTTGGCCAGCATACTGATCAGCACTACCGCCAGCATGGTAATAACCGCCAGCAGCCAGTTGCTCGCCGCCATATCCACCGCCACCGGCGCCAGAATCAGGCCAATCACAATGATAATCGGACCGGTTACGAGCGGAGGGAAGAACCTCTGCACTTTGGCCACGCCCACCAGGCGCACCAAACCCGCCATCAGCAGGTAAATCACGCCTACCGCCACCATCGACCCGGTCGCGTAAGCCAGACCAAAATGCTCTTTAACGATGTTGATCCCGGCGATGAAGGCAAAGGAACTGCCCAGAAACACGGGTACCTGCCCCCCGGTCACGGCGTGGAACAACAGCGTCCCAATCCCCGCCGTAAACAGAGCCACCGAGGGATTAAGTCCGGTGAGGTAGGGAACCAGAACCGTAGCGCCAAACATGGCAAAAACGTGCTGCACCGAAAGCGTCAAACCCTTCCCCAAACTCAGCTTCCCCTGGTTCAACTGAACTCCTCCTTTGTTTTGCCCTTCCCGGCCTGCTCAGCGCCGGCGCACAAAAAATCCTGTCTGTGAACAGACAGGAAGTATGCACGTCAACCATATGCACCTTCGCAGCCTCACAGGACTGTATTAAAGGCTCTTAACTTTATTTAATTTAACATAACTCAGGGGTTCTGTCAAGAAAATTCGCCACCGGCAAAACCGGTTTTCCTACTCGTAGGCCAGGCTGTACCCAAACAGATTGTTCAGATACGCCGCCTCCACCTGGTAGGGATCTTCCAAATCTTTGCCGCTCAGGCCCAAATCCCCCGGCATGAGCGAGCTGAAACTGATCATCCCCCGGCCAGGCTGAAATCGCCGTTCCTCGATATAGGTGTTCCGGAAATACCCCGGCACATCGCGGACGGTATATCGCACGGTCATAATCGCCGCGCCCGGGTCCGGGCCAGGGAAGGCCGGCGTAAACGGCGACTGGCCGCCGATTTCCATCCGGACAATCTGCCCCTCCATCTCCCGGGTTGCTCCGTTAAATTGGACCGGGACCTGCCACTGGGTGCCCACCTGCAGCGGCAGCTTCATTATCACCGCGCCCTGCAGCCTGGAGTTGACCACCGGAACCTTGGTCCGGGTGTTCTCCACCACAATCTCCGTTACCGTGCCCGCCTGGTGGTCCAGATGGTATTCAACTTTGAAGCTCCCTGGGATGCCGGAGCCGTCGATGAACTCCCCGTCAAACCGGTAGACATTAGCGTCCACCGCCCGCATCACACCCTCATGGCCGTATTCCGCGATGCCGAAGAACCGCAGATTCACCCCCAGCGGCGGCAAATACTGCGTCAGGGCTAGCTGGTTTGAGTAGCCGGTGCCCTCCGGGTAGAGCGCATAGCCGATTGGCGTCGCCATTTCCGCCGTAATCCACAGCTTCTCAAACGAAACCACGCCTGCCCGCTCTTTGATTTCCCGTTTCTCGTAATAGTCGCTGCCCTTATCCTCGTACAGTACCGTGTACACCGGGACCCCGTTTTCGTCCCGCACCGCGCTGATTTGGCAATCCAGCTCGCGCTCCTTGCCCGCCATATCCTTGGCTTTTTGCGTCCATACCGTCCCCACCGCAACCGGGGCGCGCAGCAATTCCAGGGTATCGAAATCCGAATCCAACATCACTGCTTCCGACTTCTCCTGCACCAGGACCCCGTCGCGGAGGTAATAGACGAGGCTCAGTCCAAAATCCCGGTCCGACTCCCCGTCGGACATATCGTGGACCTCCCCGGTGATCTCATACCGGTAATCGTTAGCCGCTGCCGCCATCCGGTTCAGCGCCATGGTATGCCCGTACTCGGCAAAGCCGTGGTACAACCATTGGTAACCATCCCGCACCGGCAGCATCTGCCGCAGCTGATCGTTGTAACTGGCCACAGTTGCCGGGTCCGGCGTCTGTGCACCTCCGCCGGTACAGCCGGATGCGAGCAAAACCAATCCCAGCATCAACCCGGCCAGGACCATGAGCGACCGCCGTTTTCCCATTCCGCACCTCCACCTTTCCTGTTGCCCGATGAGTTAACGCAATAACTGGGAATGGACCATGGAATCGACAGTATCAACATTGGGTCTGGTGCAGACCCTCATCTTGGTGCTGATCCTCAGGCTATGTATTCATACGACACCATAGGTTTGCCTTGCCGCCTTAACTCCCTCTTATTAGGACGCTGCCGCCCTCGCCTAAGTTCCCGCCGCATAAAACAGGAAGCGAACGCTAAGGTTCGCTTCCTGCCGAAACCGACTGCCGTTTTTAGGTCAGCTTACCGGGTGTATCTGCCCTCAGCCT
>CAZHIT010000066.1:6238-11008 GCA_964533125.1 uncultured Candidatus Sumerlaeota bacterium | reverse complement strand
GACCCGGGCCAAATCCTTCGACACCTTCTGCCCGGCGGGACCCTACCTCGTGAACGAGATTGACCCCCACAACCTGCGCATCTCCCTCCAGGTAAACGGAGTGACGAAGCAGGATTCGACCACTGCGTACATGATCCACGACATCGAGCACCTGGTCAGCTATGTCTCGCACCAGATGACCCTGCTGCCCGGCGACATTATCATCACCGGCACCCCCAGCGGCGTGGGCCAAATCTTCCCGGGCGATGTGGTCCGGATGGAGATCGAAGGCATCGGCGTCCTCGAGAACCCGGTCGTCGCGGAAGAGTAAGCCCAGAAGAACGAAGGAGGAAGTGTATGAGCATTGAAGCGTCCGGCGAACGGTGGTTTGCCAGCGAATCGCCGTTTAAGGCCGATATGCCCCGCATCTACGGGGATTGGGGCGTCGACTCGGAGTGCGGCAAACTGCGGGCGGTGCTGATGCGCCGTCCGGGGCACGAGATTGAGAACATGGAGCACACCTACGCCAAGTACCGGTGGAAGGCGCCGATGGATCCGGGTCTCGCCCGCGACCAGCACGACCAGCTGGCCCAAATCTACCGCGACCACGGGGTGCAGGTGTACTACGTGGAAGAGACCGGCGATTACCCGAACGCGCTCTTCTGCCGCGACCTCTTGCTGGGGACGCCGGAAGGGGCGATTATTACCCGTCCGGCCATCGAAGTGCGGCGGGGCGAAGAGAAGTACGTCGCCCAGGCCTGTGCCAAAATCGGCGTGCCGATCATCAAGACGATCAACGGAACGGCTACCTTTGAGGGTGCCTGCGTGCTCTGGGTTGACCCGGAATCGGTCATCCTTGGCCTCGGAAACCGCTGCAATCTGGAAGGTGCCCGGCAGGTCGAGGCCGAACTGCGGATCATGGGTGTGAAGCATTTCTGCTACACCCAAATTCCCTATGGCCACGCCCACCTGGATGGCAACATGAACATTGCCGACAAGGACGTCGCCGTTATCTTCCCCTGGGAGACTCCCCACGCTACAGCCATGTTCCTGCGCGAGCGAGGCTTTAAGTTGGTGGAGTGCATGTGGCCGGAAGAAGCCGAGGGCTCGGGCGGGATCAACTTCGTCGCCCTGGAGCCGGGCAAGATCGTGATGCCGGCCGGGAACCCCCGCACCCGCAAAGCCATCGAAGCCGCCGGGGTCGAGGTAATCGAACTGGATATCGATGAACTCCAGAAAGGCTGGGGCGCAATTCACTGCATGACCGCTTTCCTGAAGCGCGATCCGGTCGAATAGCCGCCACTGCGGGAGAAGGAGGGGAAAAGGATGAAACTCTGGGGCGGTCGTTTCAAAGAGGGAACAGTATTTACGGCGCAGGACTTCACCGCTTCAATTCCGTTTGACCGGCGGATGTATAAGCAGGACATCCAGGGCAGCATCGCCCATGTGACCATGCTGGCCAAGTGCGGGATTCTGACCGAAGCGGAGCGGGACCAGATCATCGACGGCCTGTACACTATTATGGGCGAGATCGAGGCCGGCCAGTTTGAGTTCAAGGTCGAACTCGAAGACATCCACATGAACGTCGAGCACGCCCTCATCCAAAAAATCGGCCCGGTCGGGGCCAAGGTGCACACCGCCCGCAGCCGCAACGACCAGGCGGTACTGGATACCCATATGTACCTGCGGGAAGAGATGCACGAAGTGATGGGTCTGGTTAACCACCTGCAAGAAGTGATTTTGCAGGTGGCCGAGAAGTACCAGGATGCGGTGATGCCCGGCTATACCCACCTGCAGCGGGCCCAGCCCATCCTCTTCTCTCACCAAATCATGGTCTATTTCTTCCGCCTCCAGGCCGACTGGGAGCGGATGAAAGACTGCTACGCCCGGGTGAATATGTGCCCGCTCGGGGCCGCAGCCCTGGCCGGCACCACCTTCCCCATCGACCGGCATTACTCGGCGGAGTTGCTGGGCTTTGACCGGGTGTACGAAAACAGTATCGACGCCGTGAGCGACCGGGACTTCGTGCTCGAGTTCCTGGCGGACGCGGCCATTCTGGCCATGCATATCAGCCGGCTGAATGAAGAGCTGATCCTCTGGTCGTCGCGGGAGTTCGGGTTTATCGAGATGGGCGACGCCTACAGCACCGGCAGCAGCATCATGCCGCAGAAGAAGAACCCCGATGTGGCCGAGCTGTCGCGGGGCAAGACCGGGCGCGTCTACGGCAACCTGATGTCCGTACTGACGATGATGAAGGGGCTGCCGCTTGCCTTTGATTCGGATATGCAGGAAGACAAGGAGCGCCTCTTCGATACCATCGATACGCTCAAGGCGGTGCTCGCGATCAACGCCGGGATGCTGGCGGCCATTACCGTCAAGCGAGAACGGATGCTCAGCTCCATCAAGGGTGACTTCTCCAACGCCACCGATATGGCCGACTACCTCGCGCGCAAGGGGATTCCCTTCCGCCGGGCGCATGAGATCGTGGGTGGTATTGTGCGCGAATGCATCGACCGGGGTGTGGACTTAAGCGACCTGACCGTGGAAGAGTTGCAGGAACACTCCCAAGCCTTTGACGCTGATGTGTATGATGCGATTAAACCCGAGACCTGCGTCAGCGCCCGGACCTCCTATGGAGGGACTGCGCCGGTGCGGGTGGCCGAGCAAATCGGGCAGGCTAAGGTACTGCTTGAGGCCAGCAAGAACTGGAAAGGTTAGGATGTGCAGCCGCCCGGGGGGGGATTTCCCCCGGGCGTTTTTTTGGGTTGCAGAAGACTTCTTGCCGTTGCAGTGTTAATACCAGCCTTTGATGGCGTCCAAACCGATTCTTTCAGTGCTCACAGAAATCAGGAATGGTGGGGATGGCGGAGTGATGACGAATATCCCATACGCCTTAAAAAGAAGGGCTGAAAACGGTGACACAGCGGCCTGTATGGAAGTATTCTGGTTGTATTATGGCGCTGCAGACTATCAGCCAGCATTTAAATGGGCTCTGCAAGCTGCCCAACGAAACGATGTCGAGGCCGCCTACTGGGTTGGGGTTATGTACCAAAAAGGCTTCGGTGTTGCCCAAAACCACAGCCAAGCACTGTTATGGTACCAAAAAGCCGCCGAGCAAGGCGACGAAGCCTCGGCCAAAAGAGTAAAAGAGCTTGAGAATAATGAGCAGCAGACACCCGTAGGCCGTACCAAAGCAGATACACCATTACCCTTAGCGCATAACGGCCAGCAGGTGACTTGGGAAGACGAACTCCTGGAACATAGTGGTCTGGCAGGGGTGAAGGACGGAATCACTTCATCCCTAAAACGGGTTGCCGACCCAGCGTCTAGTCTAGTGTCAGAGTTTAGGGTTAAGACAGACAAGAGTCCGGTGTTTACCGGCAGTTCCGGCGGGGGGAAGACCACCACTGACCACCGGGAAACCGGGCTCCGGCCGGAAACGGGCGGATTGGCGCAAAGCCTTGCGACCAAAACCGATGGCTCGGCTTGGCTGGATCATTATCTCGGGGAAACCGTAATCAACGGAGAGCAGACAGTATCTAGGGTGATGGGGGACGACCCGCTCAGTCCCAAAGTGGCTGCAACTAACCGGCGGGAGGGACCGCGGGATAATGAGCATTAATTCGTCACGGCCGAAGAAGGACTGGTGGTTTTCACCCAATTGTACCAGAGTAGCCAATTCGAGCTTGACAGCGAAGGCCGTGCGACTCTGCTGGCTTACTGGCGGCGAAAACAGGCGATAGGCGACCCCGCCTTCGGCCGCGCCCAGTCCGTCGCGGATAGTTACGCACTAGTCGTGCGGCATCAGATTACCCGCGTAGCTAAGCTGCCGCACCCTAGTATGTTGGATTGGCGCCAGATTCGAGCCGAGGATATCCAGACCGCGCTGCTGGAACTGGGGTAAAGCGAAAGGCAGGCGTCGGGTTGAGCGCGCTTGCTGTCGTCGCCTAGTCTGGGGTGAACCCGGCCGATTTCTCCGTCCTGAGTGATTAGGCGCGAAAAGCCGCAGCCAACGCTTCCACGACGAGTTTCGCTGCCCTGAGTAGGCTATATTCCCGGAGGCCGGTTGTTTTTGCGCAGCGGGCAGCAGGAGATTGGCCCAGTCAGGCCGAATGATATTGTGCAAGCGGCGTACTCCAAAACCAATAGCCCCGGCGGGAACAAACGGCAGAGTAGCGATGCTCAAAGTTTCTGCCCCTTTGTTACGTGCGGGGACAACCGAGGGGGAGCACGATCACCCGAAGGAGGTGGCGGCGTATACCTGACCCGGGCGGCCGCACGGTCGCTGGCCAAACCAGCAGTATAACCAAACTAAAGGCAGGCAGAAGAGAGAAAGAACGAGGAGGAGAGAAGTTTTGGCAGACATGAACAAGTTTATTGCCGAGCGGACGAAGTTAATCAAACCCTCCAGCATCCGGGCGATGCTCGCGCTGGCCAAGGATATCCCCGACGCCATCAGCCTGGGGATCGGCGAACCCGATTTTGATACGCCGGACCACATCATCGACGCAGCCTTCGCCGCAGCCAAACAGGGGATGACCCACTACTCCGACAGCCAGGGGATTCTGCCCCTGCGCGAAGCGATAGCCCGCAAACTGTGGGAGAAGAACGGGATCAAGGCGTCCCCGGAAGAGATCGTAGTCACCATCGGCGGGGGCGGCGGCCTCTCCCTGATCTTCCTGTGCGTGCTGAACCCCGGCGACGAGGTAATCACGGCGGACCCCTGCTACACCATGTATTTCCCGCAGCTGGCCCTGGCCGAAGCCGTCCCGGTGACGGTGCCGACCAAAG
>CAZHIT010000066.1:0-6228 GCA_964533125.1 uncultured Candidatus Sumerlaeota bacterium | reverse complement strand
GGAGAACGGCTTTGTGCTGAAAGCGGCGGATATCGAGCCCTACATCACCCCGAAGACGAAGATGATTATCATCAACTCGCCCCAGAACCCGACCGGTTCGGTCATGTCCAAGCAGGACCTGGAAGAAATAGCCGCCCTGGCGATTAAGCATAACATCCTGGTGCTCTCGGACGAAGCCTACGAAGAGTTCATTTACGGCGACGAGAAGCACTACAGCATCGGCTCCTTTGACGGGATGAAGGACCTGACCCTGACCCTGAATACCTTCTCCAAGACCTACGCCATGACCGGCTGGCGGATCGGCTATATCGCCGCCAACAAGGAACTGGTCCAAAAGATGACCACCTATCAGGGTACCTTCCTCTCGCCCCCCTGCACCCCCCTGCAGGCCGGCGCTGCCCACGCCATCCACGCCTCGGACGCTGACATCAAGACGATGATCGAGGCCTACACCCGGCGGCGTGATATCGTCATCGACGGTTTAAACGACATCCCCGGAATCACCTGCCGCAAACCGGCCGGGGCCTTCTACGCCTGGCCGCATATCGCCAAGCTCGGCACCAGCTGGGACGTAGCGGTCAACTTCATTAAGAAGGCTCACGTCATCACCACCCCCGGCACCGCCTTTGGGCCGATGGGCGAGGGTTACCTCCGCCTGTCGTACGCGAACTCGGAAGCGAACTTAATCGAGGCGGTCCGGCGGATGAAGGAAGTCGTCCTCAGCGATTACGCGGATAAAATCTAACAGCAGCGGTTTTGGACTGGGAGAGCGCCGCCGGGGGTCCGGGGCGCTCCTCCCGGTTTACCGGCAGCGGGTGAGGAGGGGAAGGGTGTGAAAATTACGAACTGGCCGACCTGGGTCGAGATTGACCTCGGGGCGATTGCCCATAATGTCCAGGTGATCCGCCGGGCGGTGGGGGACCGGGTCCGCATCATGGCGGTGGTGAAGGCTGAAGGCTACGGCCACGGCATAGAAGAGGTGGCGGTGACCGCACTCGCCTACGGGGCGGACTGCCTGGGCGTCACTTCCCTGGCGGAGGGTAAGTTCCTGCGCGAGCGGGGGATTGAAGTGCCCATCCTGCTGCTGGGGATTACGGCCCTGGCTGATGCGGCGTGTGTAGTGGAGCTGGGGCTGACCCAGACCGTCTGCACCATGGACCTGGCCCAGGCCCTCTCAGCAGCAGCGGTGGCGCAGAATCGCCGCGCCCTGGTGCATATGAAGGTGGACACCGGTCTCACCCGCTTTGGGGTGGCCCCGGAAGCGGCGCCGGAATTTGCCGCCGCGCTCCAGGCCCTGCCGGGGATCGAACTGGAAGGAGTCTACACCCATTTCGCCTCGCCCTACGACGCGAGCGACTACACCGAAGTCCAGTTTGCGCGTTTCCAAGTCGTACTGGCGGAGCTGCAAGCCAGGGGGATCAATATCCCGGTGAAGCATTGCGCCAACAGCGCCGCCATGTACGAGTTCCCCGAAATGCACTTAGACCTGGTCCGCTGCGGCTTCGTTCTGACCAACCGGAGCCCCGCCTGGCACGCCGGACGGGAACTGCCGCTCCGGGACGCCCTGCAATGGAAGACCAGGGTTGTCTACCTGAAATCGGTCCCCAAAGGGGTCAGCATCGGCTACGACCAGGCCTACGTCGCCTCCCGGGATATGGTCATCGCCATCCAGCAGATTGGGTATTCGGACGGGATAGACACCAGCTATAAGAACAAGGGCAAGGTCCTGCTCGGCGGCCGGAAGTGCAATATCGTCGGCGGCATCGCCATGAGCCATTTCATGGTCGATGTGACCGATATCGCCGACCGGGTGCAGGTGGGGGACGAGGTTGTGCTCATCGGCCGGCAGGGTAATGAGTACCTGTCGGTGGTGGATATGTCTTCGACCATCGGAGCGGGGGACGCTGAGACGATGCTGCGCATCCACCGGAAGATCCCGCGCGTGTATACCCGCGACGGGGAACTAATCAAGGTCAAGGCCTGACCCGAATCGCCCTTACGCAAGAAAAGGAATTGCGGTGGCGCAGTTCCTTTTTTAGTGCCCCGGGGGGCGGTCATAAAAGCGGGCGAGTGGGAGCAAGCTAAAACTGCTTCCGGGAGCTGATCCGGCTCGCGGGAGAAAAGGGAAAACGCCGACCGGCGCGAATTTGTAACAGGATGGAGGAGCCTTGCCATGAGCACTGCCGGGAGCGCCTTGGCCCATCAACAGCAAACGCCGGTGTTTGATGCGCTTTGCCGGTATGCCCGGGAGCGGGGCATCTCCCTGCCACAGAAGAAAGATTCTCCCACGGGGAGGCTTGATGTTCCCGGCGAAGAAGTGCTATCCCTCACGGCTTCCGAGGTTCTGGGCAGCGCTGACCTGTACGCACCGACCGGCCCCCTCGCCCAAGCTCAATCTCTTGCGGCCGAAGCCTTCGGGGCGGACCGGACCTTCTTTTTAGTCAACGGCACCACCTGCGGCATCCAGGCCATGATTCTGTCGGTCTGCAACCCAGGGGATAAGATCATCATCCCCCGCAACGCCCATCGCTCGGTTGTCGCCAGCCTGGTGCTCAGCGGGGCGGAACCGGTCTATGTCCAGCCCGAGTTCGTCCCCCGCCTGGGGATGACCGTAGGGGTGACGCCGCAGCAGATCAGTGCGGCAATAGAAGCCTACCCGGACGCCAAAGCGGTGCTGGTGACCTGTCCGACCTATTATGGGGTTGTCGCTGATTTAGAGGCGATTGCAGCGCCCGTACACCGGCAGGGTATACCTTTGCTCGTGGATGAGGCCCACGGCCCGCATTTCGCCTTTCATCCGGACCTGCCTCCGCCGGCTCTATTGGCGGGGGCGGATATGACGGTCCAGAGCACGCATAAAATCCTGACCTCGATGACCCAAAGCTCCATGCTCCACTGTCGGGGTGACCGGGTGGATGTCCGGCGGACCGCAGCCCTCCTGGGCCTCCTGCAAACCGAAAACGCTTCCGCATTGCTCCTGACTTCGCTCGACCTGGCCCGGTGGCAGATGGCGAGCGAAGGGGAGATTTTGCTCGGGCGGACCATCGCACTCGCGGCGGCGGCGCGGGAAGAGATTAACCGCATCCCAGGCCTGTACTGTTTTGGCCAGGAAATGACCGGCCAGCCGGGAATCTTTGCCCTGGACCCGACGAAACTGACGGTGAATGTGTCCGGCCTGGGTCTTTCCGGACCGGAAGTGGATCAGATGCTCCGCGCGGACCACCGGGTCCAGGTGGAGATGGCGGATTCGGACAATATCCTGGCCCTGCTTACTGTAGGCGACCGGGAGGAAGATGTCCGCCGCCTCGTCCGGGCACTCGATAGAATAAGCCGGCAGGCAGGCGGTCATAGTTCGTCCCGCTATAGAAAAGAGACCTTGCCCTTCCCGCCGGTTGCGCACACCAAGGCTCCCCTGTGGGAGGCTTTCTGGGGCACTTCGCGAGTGGTATCCCTGCAGGAAGCCAAAGGGCTAATCAGCACCAGGACGATTCTGCCTTACCCGCCGGGTATCCCGGTCCTTTGCCCCGGCGAAGAGGTAAGCCCGGAAATCATCGAATATCTGGACGCGGCCATCGACCTCGGGCTAAGAGTCCAGGGGATGCACGACCCAGAGCAGCGCACCATCCGGGTGCTGGCAGTCTAGGAGAGAACGGGGGATAATTATGGTTACCAAGCAAGGCGATACTCAGGCGGGACTGCCCCACGCGGAATGGAATTTTCGGCTGCTGGCGCTGGACGGAGTGCTGTTTTTTGCAGCTTTTGCCTTTATGGACCCGAACACGTTGCTGCCGGCTTTTGTCGGCACACTCACCAATTCGAGCCTCCTGATCGGCCTGATCGTGACGATTCGCTCCGGCGGCTGGCTGATGCCCCAGTTGATTGCCGCGAACTATATCGAACAGCTGCCGCTGAAGAAGACGATGCTCCTCCGGTTCGGCTTTCTTTCACGGGTGGCGGTAGTGGCCTTGGCTATCGTCGTCGCGGGCGCCAATATGCTCCCGGCCCCGCTGGTCCTGACCCTGTTTTTCGTCCTGTTTTCGACCTTTAACCTCTGCGAAGGGGCCAGCACGGTCGCCTGGGTGGATATCATCGGCAAAACCTTACCACCCGGCCGCCGGGGGGCGCTGTTTACCCAGATGCAGTTTTTTGGGAACCTCCTGGGCCTGGGGGGCGGCTTGGTAGTAAAGGCCGTCCTCGATAGTGACCGGTTGGGGTTTCCAGGCAATTACGCGTTACTCCTCTTTCTGGCGGCCTTTGTGTACATCCTGGAGTATGTGGCCCTGTATAACCTGCGTGAAGACCCGGTCGAAGCGTCCACCGAGAAACGGTCGCTCATGGCTTATTTCCGCAGTATGCCCCAGTTGGTTGCCCGCAGTCCCCAGTTTGCCCGGGTCGCGGCCATCCGGATTTTGCTCGGGTGCAACAGCCTGGTGCTGCCGTTTTACGCGGTGTACGGGCAAAAAGAACTCGCGCTGGAGCCGGGGATGCTCGGTGTTTTCCTGTCGCTGATGACCGTAGGCACTATGGCCGGGAGCCTGGTGTTCGGCCGGGTCAGTGACCATTTGGGTAACCGGCGGGTCATTCAGCTAACGGCCGCCACCGCGCTTTTGGCCCCGGTCGCCGCCATCGGAACCATCGGCCTGATTGGGCTGAGAGGTCCGTCGGGACTGGCCCCGCTGTACTCATTGGTCTTCGTGTTCCTCGGGTTTTCTCAGAGCGGGATGATGCTCGGGTTCACGAACTACCTGCTGGAGATTGTGTCGGAGCAGGAGCGCCCTTCGTACTACGGCCTCCTCAATGCCATGACCGCCCCGACCTCGCTCCTGCCGCTGTTGGGCGGGAGTATTGTCGCGGTCTTTTCTTTCCCGGCCGCCCTGACGGTGGCCATAATGCTCCTGGCGGCAGGGTTTGGACTCACCTTACGGCTGCCGGAACCGCGCCACACAGCCCATACCGACCAGCCCGGGGACCCGCTCGCCGAATCCGGCAGCTAAGTACAGGTTAAACTAAGGCAGGCGATTAGGAGGGGGAGAAATGAAGAAGGTAATTCTGGATGTCGATACCGGGGTGGATGATGCCTGGGCGATATTGCTGGCGCTTCGCTCGCCGGAGTTGCAGGTGGAGGCTATCACTACGGTCGCCGGCAATGTGGATGCGGACCTGACCACCAAAAACACCCTGCGCATCCTGGAGTTGGCCGGCAACACCAGTATTCCAGTGGCCCGGGGCTGCGGCGCCCCGCTGCTGAGTGAGTTGCACACGGGGAAGGTGGCCCACGGCGACGATGGAATCGGCAATGTCAATTTCCCGGAGCCCAAGCGCCAGACCGTCCCGGTTCACGCAGTGGACCTGCTGATCGAAAAGATCATGAGCCAGCCAAAGGAGATTACCCTGCTGCCGGTGGGCCCCCTGACCAACATCGCACTGGCGTTGCTGCGCGAACCGCGCCTGGCCCAGGCGGTGAAGGAAGTAATCATCATGGGCGGGGCCGTGACCGTGCCCGGCAACCGGACCCCGGCAGCAGAGTTCAATATCTACATCGACCCGGAAGCCGCCCGGATCGTGCTGGCGGCGGGGATGCCCCTGACCCTGGTCGGTCTGGATGTGACCCGCAAAACCCTGCTCACCGAGGAGCATCTGGCATATATGCGGCAGTTTGACGGGGCCATCCCACGCTTTATCACCCAGTCGGCCCAGGTGTACCTGGAGTTTGCCCGGCGCCGCTTTGGCCGTAACGGCTGCGCTCTGCACGACCCGCTGGCGGTGGGGGTAGCAATCGACCGGACCCTGGTCAAAACCCAGGCGATGCCCGTAGGGATCGAAACCAGAGGCGAGTTTACCCGGGGCGCCACGGTGGGGGATGTGTACGGCACCACGCGCCTGCCCCCGAACGCGGAAGTCTGTCTGGATGTGGACGTGGATCGGTTCGTTAAGCTGTTCGTGGAACGCATGACCGCCACAGCCTGAAGGAGGCCAAGCCTTGAGAGTGTTACTGACTAACGACGATGGAATCCTGGCACCCGGGATTGGGGCCCTGTATACGGCGTTCGCCGCTGCCCCGGAGACGGAAGTCTGGGTGGTCGCCCCGGACCGGGAGCGGAGCGGCAGCGGGCATTCGATCACCTTCAACAGCCCCCTGCGGGCGAGCGAGGTCACCATTCCCGCCGGGCAGGGGCAGGGAAAGGGTCTGGCCGTGAACGGGACGCCCTCGGATTGCGTTAAATTGGC
>CAZHIT010000065.1:0-11039 GCA_964533125.1 uncultured Candidatus Sumerlaeota bacterium | reverse complement strand
CTGGTACTGACCGCTTTTTTCATAGATATTGACCGAGCCGGAAGCGATCACCTTCATGCCGTCTTCCGGCCGAAACGGCAGACCGGCGTTGCGGTTGCGGAACATCACGCACCGGATGCTGCTGCACTCGTCTTTGAGGGTGAAATACATATGGCCGCCGGAGTGGTGGGTGAAGTTGGAGATTTCGCCGCGCACCCACACCTGGTGCAGCAGCCGGTCGGCATCCAGCAGCCGCTGCAGATAGCGGGTTAAGTCGCGCACTTCCAGGATTGCGGGGCTGATGGCCATCGGTTCACCCCATTTACGCCATTTATTGTAACCTTCCCCAGTCTAGGGGTTAATTCCTGCCCGGGTGTCTTTTTTCGCCAAAATGTTCAATAATACCAGCGATATCGCGGCGATCAGGATACTGGCGACCTGGGCCGAGGTCAGGCCGCCGGTGGCTCCTGTGTTTTCCCGGTAGAACTCGATGATGAAGCGATACACTGAATAAAGAATCAGATAGACCAAAAACAGAAACCCGTCAAACCGCCGGTGCTGCCGCCAGCGCCAGAGCAACCCAAAAATCACCAGGTTCGCGAGCGAAGCGTATAACTGGGTCGGGTGGCGCAGGCCGGGGGCGTAACTGGTTAAGGTCGCCCAGGGCAAGGTAGTGGGGATCCCGTAGCAGCAGCCGTTGAGAAAACAGCCGATGCGCCCGATGGCGTACCCGATAGCGAGCGAAGGGCTGAAGGTGTCGGCCAGTTTCCCAAAGGGCAGGCGGTAGCGGCGGATAAACCACCAACCCACGGCCGCCCCGCCCAGCACCGCCCCGTGGAAAGACAGACCGCCGTCGCGCAGGGCGAGAATTTTCACCGGGTCGGCGGCGTAGTACCCCCACTCCAGCAGGACATAAACCAGCCGGGAGCCCACGATCCCGGCGATGCTGGCGTAGAGGATAAAGTCCACAATCCGCTCCCCCTCGATCCCCTTGCGCTGGCCTTCCCGGTAGGCCAAATAACCGCCAACCAAAATGGCGAGCGAGAGCATCGTGCCGTAGGCATAGATGGTAATAAACGAAATCTTCAGCAGTACTGAATGCATTGGCCCTGCTCCTTTGCGGCGGCGCACCACCGGTAATATTCTCTATAGGCTAGATCCCGGGTCAGGCTGCCCTCCGAGCGGCGAAAGCGCTTCCAGGGCAATCCCGACCGCGTTGTCGGAAGCATAGCGCGGGTCCGCAAAGTGCAGGCGGACGCCGGTCATAATCTGGCCGAGCTGTTCCTTGATGTACTGGTTTGACGCCACGCCCCCCACCAGGAGGACATCCGATTCTTCGCAGTCGCTCATGGCCGCCCGCAGGATTTTCACCAGGGACTGCACCAGGCATCGCTGCACCGCAAGGGCGATATCCGCTTTCGACTCGCCCTGGTGCACCAGGCGTTGGGCGCAGGCCTCCGGCCCCGAAAAGCTGATGCTGCATCCGGTAACTGCCGAGGGGATGACCGCCCGCCCGGGCTCTCCCCCTTTGGCCAGTTCCTCCAAGTGCGGACCGGCCGGGAACGGCAGTCCAAGCGCCACCCCCACCCGGTCGACAAACTGGCCGGCGTGCAAATCGGTGCTCCCACCGAGGATGGTGACCGACAGACCCGCACTGCCGGACCGGGTGACCCGCAGGAGTTCCGTCGTCCCGCCGGAGAGGTGAAGAGCGAGAAAGTGATCCAGGTCCGGGCAGCCGGCCGACCAAAGGCCGGACTGCAAATGGCCGGTCTGGTGGTCCGCGGCCCGAAAGGGAACCTGCAGGGCGCGGGCGACCGTCCGGCCAAAGCCTTCACCGACCCGGAACACCGGCATATACGAACCTTCCTGGTCCCGCGGCCGCGTACTGGCACCGACTCCGGCTACCGGTTCGCCGCCGAGGTCATCGAGTACCGCCGCCGCTAAATCGGGCAGGTTCTGAAGGTGTTGAAACACCGCTCCCGACTGCTGCAGGCCCCGGCCCCCAGGGCGCACGGAGAGGACCTGGCGCCGGTCCGACCGCAACCTTCCTTCCGCGTCGATCGCGGCCACCGAAGTCGTGTAGCAACTGGTATCGAAACCGAGGTAAGCGGTCATGGTGCCGTTCCGGGCAGAACCGGTTCCTCTTTCGGGCGGTCCTTGGTGAGCTTACCCAGGATGCCGTTGACGAACTTGCCCGATTCCGCCGTGCTGTACAGCTGCGCCAGCTCAATCGCCTCGTTGATCGAGACGCTGGCCGGGATATCGCTTAAATAGTAAATTTCAAAAATGGCCAGCCGCAGCAGGTTGCGGTCGATATTGGCGATGCGCGGCAGGGTCCACCCGATGGCGTACTGCTGAATAACCCGGTCGATCTCCGCCAAATGCTCCACCGTCCCGTTCACCAGCCGGGTGGTAAAGTCCCGGTCGCTGTCCGAGAGGCTGTACAGCTTGAGGGTTTCCGTCAGCGCGGCCGCCGGCGCGTTTTTGCCTACATCAATTTGAAACAATATTTTCAGGGCGATTTCCCGCCCCAGCCTTCTGCTCATCCCGTACTCTCCTTCATCCGGCGGTTCATTGGTCTTCCGGCGGCAAAATCCGGTCCAACATTTCCGCTAAATTTTCGTTGTTATTATCCAACCGTTTACCAAAATAATACCCGCCGCCCACGCAGGCCAGGATGAAGACCGCCCGGAAAAACCCGAAGATAATCACCAGCAATCCCACCAATAACCCAATCAGCGTCCCGGCGATTTTACCCCGGTTTTTGCCGGCGAACTCCCGCAGGATTCTTTCCCACATCCCCCTCACCTCGCATCCCTGGTCTAGTCGACCCGGGTTTTCGCTTCGGCCGAAATGTTTTCGATGAAGACCCGGACGGAGGCGACACTGATGCCGACCACATCCAGGATATACTCCTTCACCGTCTGCTGGATTTCGGTCGATACCTCCGGGATATTGATTTCCGGACTGACCACCGCCCGCAGCTGTACCTCAATGGTGTTTTGTTTGGTGGCCGTCACATAGGCCTTGACGTCCCGGACCCCCTTGATTTGGCGGACCACTTTCTTAATCAGGTTCTCGACCGCGTGCAGGGTGACCCGGATTTGGCCTAAGGGGGTTTCGTGGACAATCGCCTGCCGCCCGGACATCCGGCCGGTGCTGTACAGGAGCAGGCGGACGCTGATTAAGACGAAGGCGCTCCCGAGGACCGCGAGCAGGCCCCGGCCGTACACATCCTGCAGGCTTGTCCGCAAAAACTCCAGCGGTACGAGCCAGCCAAAGGCCATCAGCAGCACCAGCAGGGAAACGACCGCCGAAGTGGAAGCCAAAAGCAAGAGTAAAGCCCGGTCCAGGTACTTCATCCCATCAACTCCTTCTCGACTACTTCACCCGCAGGTCCTCTTCTCTCCCCTCGTCGCGGAAGCTGACCCCCTGGATGTGGACATTAACTTCCACAATACTCAGGCCGGTCATGCTCTCCACCGCGTTTTTAACTTTTTCCTGCACCTCCTGGGCAATGTCGGGAATCCGGACCCCGTATTCAACCACGATATACAGGTTGATGGCCGCCTCGGTTTCGCCGACCTCCACCTTGACCCCCTTGGAGAAATTCTTCTTACCCAGTATTTCGGCGATCCCGCCGGCGATGCCGCCGCTCATGCCCGACACCCCGTCAACCTCGGTGGCCGCCAGACCGGCGATAATTCCCACTACCTCATCCGAAATCCGGATGATCCCGCTATCCGCATGGGCTTCGACGCCCAGAACTTCCTTGCGCTCCAAAACACCCACCTCCGTCCTATTATCCCGTATCCCGCTGTCTTTTATCTGATTTATGATATGCCGCCGCGGGCGGTTTTCATGCTTTTCTTCCCCGGTGTCTCTGGTTGTGCAGAGGTCTGAAATATTAAAGTTCTTGTTTTACCGGGTAAATCCTCCTAAGTGCGCAAAAAAGGCTTTGCCTGGTTGCGTCCGGGGGCAAAGCCTTGTTTGCGGATCCGCTCGGCAAGCTCAACTCTTGGGCAAAACGATTATCTTATCCGCCTTTAAGCCGGTGCTGCGGGTCACGATATCCAATATCCGGGCGACCTCTACCTCGCTGATGGCGGGGGCGCGGACGACCACCACGACCGAATCTTTGTTGAGGAGCACCAGCGAATCGGCAAAGCCTTTGGCTTTGATCAGGCCCTCAATCTCCAGCTCATGGCGCACCGTGCTGGCCGACAGCAGCAGTTGCTGTGCCGCCTCTTTCCGGGTGACCTCATCCAGGCGCGGATTGTCCACCAAACCGTTTAACAGTTCCGCCTGGTAGCTCCGGGTCCGCTCCCGCTCCAGCTTGTAATCAATGAAGAAATCGCTGCCGCTGCCCGGCAGGAGGGATGCGATTGGGATGGGTTCGGTATTCGTCTCCGGGGTGACCGTTATCCCCGTCGTCTCCGTTTCGGCGTCCGCCGGATCCACGGGTGTACTCACCACCGGCGGGGTAACCTCCGTCTCCAGGTTCAGGTCGTTCTTGGCCAGTCCATAACCATAGTAGATGAGAGAGACAAACAGCAGCAGAGCCGCCACGCGGAAAGTTCCTTCGCGCATCGTTTTCACCCTTCCTCCCTTATTTGACGAAGACCTGGACCCGGGCGGCCGTGATTCCCAGCACGGTCTGCACGGCCCGGGTCAGGTCCGCTTTGACCTGGGAGCTGCCCGCTCCTTCGGCCACGACGATTACCCCGCTGACCTCAGGCCTGATCTCCTTGACAACGACTAGTTTTTCCGCGCCGGACTGGGTGTCGCGGATGATCACCATCTGCGCGCTGTCATCCGTCTCCGTGGTCAGGCGCGTGCCGCCGCCGCTGTCTTTTTCTTCAATGCTCCGGTTGGTGACGGTGCGGTTTTGGGCGTACACCTTCTCGCCCCCGGAATCGAGGGTAATACTCACCGCAACCTTGCCGGCCCCCTTAATCTGGGTCAGAATCGCCTCCAGTTCAGTCGCCAGGCTTGCTTCGTAGGCCGCAAAGCTGGTGAATTGCCCCTCCGCCGCCGTCGTTTTCCCCGGTCCCAGGGTGGCCGCCGTCTCCGCCGGACTAACCGCAGCCGGGCGGTCTACCAGCCGGTTGCCGGCGAAAATGAGGAGGATTCCGAGCAAACCCAGGATGATGAGCGTGCCCGTGAGCCGCAGGGGCGTGCCCTTAAGATTGAACGTCCGGAAGGCTCCGTGATTGAGTACCGACCGGTGCCAGCGTTCGGACCATTGTTTCCAGATACCCACAAACATCCCGCCTTTCGTTTATTCGGTGAAGCTAATCATAACCCGGTCCGGGTGGAGGCCGTAAAAATTATGCAGGGTTTCTTTTAACTCCTGGCGCAGGCGCTCGGCTTCCGCCGGGGTTAGCCCTTCCTCCGGGTCGGAACCGCTTTGCTTCGTCTCCGCCGGGATAACCACCGGCTGAACCACTCCCACTGCCCTTTCGCCGCCCGGACCGGGGCGGATGGTCAGGTGCAGGCGGGCGATCCGGCCCGTCCCTTCCCCCTCCAACTCCGCCCGCGCCTCGGCCTGGCTCACCCCGGCCACGGTGAGGGCGTACTCTTCGCTTTGCCGCTCCACCCTGGCCAGGAACTCTTGGTCAATCCAAGCCTGATTGGAGTTCGCGAGGGCTTCCCCCCGGGCGAGGCTCTGCTCCGCCGCCGCGTCGGCGCTTAGGTCGTAACTCAAGGTTTCCAGGCGGCGCGCGAGGAATGTCTCTTCACTCACCAGGGCCAGGATGGGGTTTAGGATCATCAGGGTCAGGAGCAAGCCCAGCACCACCCGGACAAAGCGCCGGGTATTGCCCTGGGCCAGGAGCATCTCCAGCAGGCTTGCGATGAAGAGTATATAGACGATATTCTTGATCCAAACCGAAAGTGAGTTCATCCCATCACCTACCTCAGCATCACCGTGATATTGCCGGCGCCCACGATCATCGTCACCGCGATGAAGAACATCAGCCCCACCGTGGCCACGGCGCCAAAGACCAGGGTCAGGCTGTTACCCATACCGTGCAGACAATCCGCAATCCGTTGGCTCCCCAGGGGCTGCAGCAGCGCCCCGGCGACCCGGTAGATCACGATCAGAGAGATAATTTTCACCAGCGGGAAGGCAGCCAGGAGGAAGATCATGATTACCCCAAAGATGCCTACCGCGTTTTTCAGGATCAGGGAGCACCCCACGACCACCTCCACCGCGTCGGCAAATATCTTGCCGACCACCGGAACGAAGGTGCCGGTGAGATACTTGGCGGTGCGGAGCCCCACCCCGTCGGCCACGGTTCCGGCCACTCCCTGCACCGAAATGATGCCGACGAAGCCCACCAGCGACAGACCCAGGGCGCTAACGGAAAAATCCCGCAGGAGAGCCGAGAAACGGGAGACTTTAAACTGCTCCGAGATATTGCCCACGATGTCTAAGACTGCGGCAAAGAACAGGGCCGGGAACACGATGGTTTTAATCAGCATCCCGATCAGATTCACCGCAAAGATCAGGGCCGGCTGCAGCAGGGCGACCGAGGTGATCCCCCCCAGGGCGGCCAACAGGGTCAGGAGCAGGGGCAGCAGGGCCTGCATAAACCCGACCAGGGAATCGATGATTTCCTTACCGGTGGTAATCGCCACAGAGAAGCTGGAGATGGCCACCATCACCAGGAGCAGATAACAGACGGTGTGGGCCAGGTTGGCGATGGTCTCGTTCTCGAAGGCGTTTTGCAGGTTCTGCAAGATGGCGCTGAGGACGGCAAGCACGATCAGTTTGCCCAGGATACTGGAACTAGCGATAATCTCCCGGAACAGGTAACGGCCCAATCCTTGGAAGAAGGCCACAAAATCCAGCCGGCCGGTCTCCCCGCGCAGGGTGGCCAGGATATCGGCAAAGCTGAGTTCCGGCAGGTATCCCCCCAGCTCCTGCTGCATCTGCCGCAGGTACTCTTCCACTTCTCCGATGTTTAAGGCCTCAAGCTGCCCCTGCAGCACTTCCTCTTCCCCGGCGGCCCCCACCGGACTTGCGACCAGCAGCAGGAGTACCGCCAGGGCCAGCGCCAGTCGGATGCTACGGCTCATAATCCTCCCACCTTACGGCAACAGTTTGATAATCGTTTCCATGATCGCCCCAATAATCGGCACCGCCAGCACGATGATCGAAATCTTCCCTGCGAACTCAATCTTGCCTGCGAGCGCCCCTTCGCTCGCGTCGCGGCACACCTGGGCGCCAAATTCGGCGATATAGGCGATTCCGATAATTTTCAGCACCGTCTGAAAATAGATGGAATCGAGGTCCACTCTCTGGGCGAGGTTCTCTAAAATCGCCAGCACCGCCGCGATCCGGCTGACCAGGGCCAAAAAGATGATTACCCCGGCGATCACGCTCAGTTGGACGGCGAGTTCGGGTTTCTCCTGCCGCAGGACCACCAGCAGCACGGCAGCGACCAAACCCAAACCCACAATCTGCATTATTTCCATACCGTCACCCCTCAGTACAGACGGAAGATGGTACTCACGCTCTGGAAGAGCTGGCTGATGAGCTGAATCACCATCATCAGCACCACGACCACCCCGGCCAGGGTCAGCATTTGCGCCTGCTCGTCTTTGCCCGCCTGCTTAAGAACCATGTTCAGAACGGAAATCAGGATGCCGATCCCGGCGATTTTGAAAATCAGGTCGATATTCATGTTTCGTCCCCCCTATCGCCTAAATGATGATAATGCAGAGGGCAAGTCCGGACAGCGGACCCAGGTAAAGCCACAGTCTGGCCTGCCGGCCGGCGCTTTCGCTGGCCTTAAGTTCTTCCTGCCGCAGCTGCTCCCGGGTCAGGTGCAGGTGCTTTAGCTGGTCCGTGCGGTCGGAGGCGCCCAGGGAAGCGCCGAAGTCCTCCAGAATCGTCCGGTCCGTTTCGGTAAGGGCCGTGGCCCCGTAAACTTGCCGGACGGCCATGACCCAGGCTTCCCCGGCGGTCATCCCCTGCCCGGCCCGCAGGCTGTCCCGCGCGGCGGCAAAGATGGTCCCCACCGGCGCCGCGCTCAAACGGCTGATCCGGTAAAAGGCCTCGGGCAGCGGCGTGGCCCCGTAACCGATCTCGGTCTCCAGCATTTGCAGCGCCGACTGCAGTTGCCGCAGTTCGGCCGGCCGGCGGGTATAAGCCGCCGCGACCAGATAACCAACGGCGCTGGCTGCGGCCAGCAGGAGAAAACAGCCGGCGGTTTTTAAGAGCATGGTCCCTCATCCCCCTCCCAAACCGCCTCCACGGTACCCGGCCCCCGGCGCCGGCTTAAGAAAACATATCGCTGGAACACCCGGCCGGCCCACAGCGGCCGCAAGCTCGGGCGGGCAGCCAGTTCCTCCCGGTTTGCCGCGTGGACGGTGGTGACGATCCGGACCCCGGCGTTCACCGCTTCCTCCAGGGCCGCAATGTCTTCGGCCCGGCCGATTTCATCAGCGGCGATAATGTCGGGCGACATGGCCCGCAGCAGCAGCAGAATCCCTTCGGCTTTGGGACAGCCGTCCAAAACATCGGTCCGAATCCCGACATCGTTTTGTGGAACCCCATCGTAACAGCTGGCGACTTCGGAGCGTTCGTCCACCAGTCCGACCTTAACCCCGCCGGGGAGATAAGGCGGCGCCCCGCTGCTGAGGAGACGGACCAGGTCCCGTAGCAGAGTGGTTTTTCCGCACCGGGGCGGCGACACGATCAGGGTATTGCGGACACGGCCGCTGCCGGGTTCCACTAGTCGCGGGATCAGGGGCTCGGCCACCCCGGTCACCGCCCGTGACAAGCGGATATTCAGACTGCCGATGTGCTTTAACACCCGGATTTGCCCCTGCTCCAGGACCGCTTTCCCCGCCAGCCCGACCCGGTGCCCGCCGGGCAGGGTGATGAAGCCGTTGCGCAGTTCTTCCTCCAGGGCGTAGAGCGAGCCCTGACTGATGAGCTGCAGGGTTTTCTGCACATCTGCCTGGGTCACGAGGTAAGCCTCGCTCACCCGGGTCGCGATCCCCCCGTCCTCCCGCAGCATCCGGTCCCCTCCGTTGGTCGAAAGCAGCAGCGGGCGCTCGGCCCGGAGGCGGATTTCTTCTAGTGCCGGCAGGCTATCCGGCGGCAGGCGGCTGAAGATCCGCCGGAGGTTTTCGGCCAGTACCGGCATGATCTCGCGCCCAAACCGCTCCGATGCTGGGGCCGGTCCCGGCGGCGCGGTCCGGGGCAGGTAAGGCAGCACCGCCTCCCGGTTCGCTGTACCCATCTTGCTCCCTCCTTTTTGGTACTTAATGATATTGCCAAGCCAGGAAGATTATGCTATGGATTTATGCAAATTATGCCAAAGAAAATAGCCCCCTGGGGGGGGGCGCGCCGGAGCAGTCCGGCTGTCGGCGGGTATAGTCAGCCGGTGAGGAGCCGATAAAGAACAGCGGCTGATAGCGGACGGCGATTTCTCCCGATGGTAAAGTGCCCTTTCGACTGGGGTGTCTTATACAGAGGTAATCGTTCACTATTCATCCAATGCCTTGTTTTGCGCCAGTGAGACGATTCTGTCGGCATATATGCAGTTTCCTCATTCTTTTGTAACTCAGAGAACGGTCTATGAGTCAGTCAGGGTCGCTCTGCGGGACCCCATTCCTCTCCTTAGTAGGGGCGATTCACGAAAGGCGCGCCGGGTGTGTCCTATGTTCACGGACCGCCCATTCTTCAGCATGGCGCGGCGTAAGGCCAGCCCCCGGCAATCCTCGTTGCCTCTCCTCGTATCCTCAAGGGAGCCCTGCGCGGCTCCTTTCCTTTTTCTTGTTCATCCGCTCACGGGCAAAGCCTTGGCTTCAATCAGACATCGACCCGAGCTTCGCTCGTCACCGAAAGAGGCAATGGACTTGAAACATGGATGTGTCCATGATATTCACCCTTGCTTTTGTACGTCACCAAACCACTAATCTGGCAGAACAAAATCGCCTTCGGGCGACTGATAGGCTGGGCAACTAACCAGCCTATCCCTTTTCGGTGTTGACCAAGTAAACAACAATTACAAGAGCTTACGGCTAAGGTGTGTAGTGTGAGGAACAGGATAAAAAACCTGCTCCCCGTTTTTGTTTGCTTCATTGATATGACAAAACCGTCTGCACTGTTGTGGCAATTATCGTCGATTTTTGCGGAGCTACGCGTCCCGCGTCACGGCCTCAAGCAAGGAACAGAATAATACCATTTTGTAGCATTGAACATTGTCCGAAAAATCAGGTAGCCCTTTCTCGGACATTTTTTAAATGTAATATTTGAATTGGCGGGCGGGCCAATCCACGTCTTTTAACGCTGTGAGGATATTCCCTATTCTATCCGAGAACCGAAGCGTCACGGGCAAGCCATCTCCATAAATACAGGCATTGTAGTTCAGCTTTGTGAGGCATAGGACGTCTCTCAAAACCGTATCAATACTGCAAGAGCCACGCGAAACACAAATCTTTAGAGGCCGAGCAATCTCCAAATGGTTCGTCGTTTCAATTCTTGGAATAAAACCTTTTGTCCACAGGTATGCATTTGACTCGTCATTAAGCAAAGCAAGGCCTCGCATAATCCCATACTTGAATTTTGATGAGTGGTTATCTTTGAACAACCTAAAACCGTCATTTTCGCTAATTGTTACACCTACGAGGTTTATTCTCGTATCAAAGGATTCAACTGCCTTAGTAAACCCCAGCCATTCTTCATCGGTAAAACGAGTTCTACCATGAATGAACAGCTCTTTTGGAAGAATGCCTGTACTTGACTTATAAGAATCGAGTGCAACTAGAATCAATTCTTTGGAAGCCTGTTCATCTAAATGATATGTTTTTTCGTCCTTGCTTCTCCATGGTCCAATATTCCCTCTAAACACCATTCCGTCTCCGGAATCAAGAAACATTTGAGCCGCGCAACAGGCATAGCCGCTTCTCTTCTGATAATCTTGAAGTGTTTTGAAAACAATACCAATGTAGCATACGCCATCGCGGACATTATGAAGTTTCCATGGCAAATGCCCGAGCTTATAGTAGGTTGAGGTGCTTTGGGTCCACAGCAGATGAGC
>CAZHIT010000064.1:10084-11113 GCA_964533125.1 uncultured Candidatus Sumerlaeota bacterium | reverse complement strand
ATCGATCGGCCTCTCGGGCAACAAACTGGTGCTGGGCAAGCACTCCGGGCGGCATGCCTTCCGGGCCCGCTTAGAAGAACTTGGCTATGAACTCGATGCGGAAGAGCTGAACAAGGCGTTTGCGGTCTTTAAGGATATGGCGGACAAGAAGAAAGAAGTCACCGACCGGGATTTGGAGGCGCTCGTGGACAGCGAAATCACCAGCGCTCCGGACCACATCACGCTTGATTACTTCCAGGTGACCAGCGGCAACACGACGGTGCCGACGGCTACGATCAAGATCACCTGCGACGGGGAGGCTACCGAGGAAGCTTCTTCCGGCGATGGGCCGGTGGATGCGATCTACCGGGCGATTGACCGGGCCCTGGCGGTGGGGCATATTGAGTTGGTGGAGTACGGTCTGAAGGCCGTGACCGGGGGCAAGGACGCGCTCGGGGAAGTGGTCATCAAAATCCGCAACGGCAACAACCGAGTCTATATCGGCCGGGGCGTCAGCACCGATATCGTGGAAGCGAGCGCTAAAGCTTACGTGAACGCCCTGAACAAATGGTACGGTGATCAAAAAGGCATGATTCAGAGCGGCGAGCTGACGGAAGGGCAGGAAGCTGCCGGGACGGGAGGGGGAAAATAGCCATGGGGATGACCATCACCGAAAAGATCCTGGCCGCCCACGCCGGCAAAGACTTTGTGGAGCCGGGGGAACTGATCAGCGCCCGCCTGGATGCGGTGCTGAGCAACGACATCACGGCTCCCATCTCGATTAAGGAGTTTGCTAAAATCGGCGTCGATAAGGTCTTCGACCGGGATAAGATCATCATGGTCCTTGATCACTTTGTCCCGAACAAGGATATCGCCTCGGCCGAGCAGTGCCGGATGGTAAGGGAGTTTGCCCGGGCCCAGGGGTTAACTAAGTTCTACGACGTCGGCCAGATGGGGATTGAGCACGCGCTGCTGCCCGAGCAGGGTCTGGTATTGCCGGGTGACGCCATGGTGGGGGCGGATTCGCATACCTGCACCTACGGCGGAATT